>CACXHA010000059.1 GCA_902767385.1 uncultured Elusimicrobium sp. | reverse complement strand
GTCGTCGTTGCTCAGGATCTTGCTATTATAAAAGTCGTCAGCCCCAAGATTTATTATAAACGTCATCCCCGAAGGCTTCTATCGGGGAGCTCCTCTTTGTGCTCTTTAAAGCGGAGGAGATTCCCCATAACAACCCTGGGGAATGACGTTACTAAAAAGATGCTGAACAAAAACTTTTCAGCATGACACCGTTTTGTTTAATTAAACAAAAACTCCCCCGCTCTTGCGAGCGGGGGAGTATATGTTCTAATGTGGAATTAGAATTTAATTAACATGCCAAGTTGACCTTTGACATTGTCTTTGCTGTCCATATTGAGACGGTCAAAGCCAGTGTAGTTTTGGGTTTTGGCATATCTTACATAACCGATACCGGCAAACAATTGCACATATTCATTGTGATTATATTTGGCGGTTAAGTCAGCTTCGTAAGAGGTAGCATGACCGGTGCGAGCTTCGAACAGGTAGCCGTCCAAGGCAAATACCCACTTTTCAGCGGCTTTCATATCAAAGCCCAAGTTGAACAAGCGGATACCTTCGTTGCTGTAATCCCAAATACCGTTACCACCTAACAAGTGGCCAACGAGTAAGCCGGGCGTGTAGTTACCAAAAGCTTGGAAACCTTGCTTGGCATACAAGAAAGTACCACGAGCGGTAATAGCATTGATATCAGCGGCCAAATCAGCTTTTACCATGTAGCCGGTATCTTTGTGTTCTTTAATTAAGCGTTTGCCGCCAAAGTTGCGGGCATATTCGGCGCTGGCACGAACAGCTTCACCGTTCATACCCACTTTGGCACCATAGATACCAAAGTGTTTATCCGCTTCATCAAGCCCAGCCGGAATAGGAGCAGCTGCACCTTTGGCAGTCGTATCATAGCCGTACACTTGGGCCACGAAACCATCAGAGAGGTGCAATTTGAAATCCGCACCAAACAGGTTGTATTTTAAATCAGCCGGCATACCGTCGTAACGCTGAGCGTTGGCATCAATAATCGTACCGGCGATCATGGTGAACGTTTTTACATCATCGGCATAGACCAACTTGGCAGCATCAATGGAGTTGGCATACCCCGCAAATTCTGCGTTGTAGTGGTTCGGACCAATGTACATTACGGTGCTATCTTCATCACCGTAGAATTGACGACCGACGGTCACGTCAAACGCGCAGAATAAATTATGCAACGTTACGTTGGCATTTACCAATCTTACTTGGTTCCAATAGTTTTGAACGGTTTTACCGGTATTGTTAGCGTTTTCGCCCCATACATCGGCATATTGGAACAATAAGTTAGCGGTTACATCTTCTACTAAATCAGCAGAAAGACCCGCCAACACGCGGTTGGAAACCCCGTTGTTGTAACGGTCCGCAGCAGCGGCCGCTTTATTATGATTCACATCGCTGGCGATGGTTTGAATTTCGCCTTTTACTTCCACATTACTAAGTACAGTTGCGCCAGCCGGCCAGGACATTGCAATGGCCAACAGCACGCCTAATAGTTTCTTCATGATACTCCTCCTGTTTAGTTTTATACTCCCTACATTTCTATTAAAACTCATTTGGCAACCCTCGCGCAAGGTTTTTTTAAAATTCCACTTGACACATCCCGTTTTAAAGTGCTATCCTATCCACCTTTGTTTATGTGTATGGACGTAAATATTTATTTTCCCCGTCGTAAATCTCCCGCAATAACCATCCCCCGGCATAGCCGGGGGTTTTTCACAGTACGGGTAAAACCCTTGCCTACTAGCCCAGGAATAAAAGCCCTTCTAACTGTCTGCCACACGCGTATCCGCTCTTAAAGGGTCATCCCCGAGTGCCCCTGTCGGGGATCTCCCGCCTGTTTATTCTCGGCGTTTATCATCAGCTCCTACACTTGCTTGTAAAAACGGATGTGGAAGATTCCCGACAACATTCCTCGGGGATGACACCTTATTTTATCACTACACAAAACTATTTTAACAACCTGTTCATCGCTCAGAGCTTAACGAAACCCCACGCCTAGCTGGGGGTTTTCAATTAACAAAAAAGCGGCCCGGCTTTTTGCCGGGCCGCTTTCTACAAACTTAGAAAGACTAATTACTCTGCACTTCAAACCCCAGTCCGGTCATGACCGAACAAAGTTCTCCGCTGCATGTGTTACCCCCGCTAGCATTCTGATTCCCCATAAATAAGGTATATTTTCCCTCACGAGTTATTTCCACACCATCTTCCTGTAACGTATAAGTAAATTTATCTGTAGTACAGGCGCTCCCACTCCAAGAGCACCCGGTTACTTTTATATCTAAAGCACTTTTACTGGCAACGGAATCACCTGGGAAAGCCGTCAAAGAACGGTTTTGAGCTTCCACAATTGCTTTGCCGTTGACAAGCGCCTCCGCCGCACGGCTTTTTTCAACCGTTTTTTTGTACTGGGGCAGAGCAACCGCAGACAAAATTCCTACAATTAGTACTACAACCAACAATTCAATCAATGTAAAGCCCTTCATATCTTCCTCCTTATAGTTTTTAATAGTATAGCAAATAAACCGGTTTTTTTCTATTTATGAGGTAAATTTGGTATGATGTAAGTATGCAAAAAACCGTTAAAATTGGCTCTTATATAATAGGTAATACCCGTCCGCTGTGTTTTATGGCGGGCACGTGTGTGATAGAAAGCGAAGCGCATTATTTACAGGCGGCTAAAAAATTAAAAGAAATTATCCGCCGCACACACCATCCTTTTATACTAAAGGCTTCATTTGATAAAGCCAACCGTACCAGCGTGTCGGCCTACCGCGGGCCGGGACTGGCTAAAGGGCTTGAAATTTTAGCCAAAGCCAAAGCACAAACCGGGCTTCCTGTCGTCGTAGATGTGCACGAACCTTGGCAAGCCGAAGAAGCCGCCCAAGTGGCAGACGTGCTACAAATCCCGGCGTTTTTGTGCCGCCAGACCGATTTAGTTTTAGCCTGTGCCGATACGGGCTGCGCCGTAAACGTTAAAAAAGGGCAGTTCTTAGCCCCCGGCGCAATGGAACAAGTAATTAAAAAAATTGAATCGCGCGGGAATCATAAAATTTTACTTACCGAGCGCGGTTCCAGTTTTGGATATGGCGATTTGGTGGTAGATATGCGCTCCTTGGAAATTATGAAACAATTTGGCTACCCGGTCATTTTTGATGCTACTCACTCGGTGCAAAAACCGGGCGCGCTCGGCAGTGCCACCGGTGGGAACCGACGATTAGCCCCTGTTCTTGCCAAAGCAGCGGTAGCGCTGGGTATTGCGGGTGTATTTTTTGAAGCACACCCCACCCCCGACACCGCCCTTTCCGACGGGCCGAACTCGCTAGATTATCCGCTTACCGCCAAAATGGTAAAAGAGCTTTGTGCACTAGACAGTGTAGTTAAAAAATTTAAATCATGAAAACACACACTTCTACCTGGACAGCTTCGTCAAAATGGCACTGTGTTTGCTTAGGAATTTGCTTGGTGGTAAGTGCTTTGTGTGTCGGATCTTTGTGCTTGCTAAGCACACATTTGCCGGCCCCCTATCAGCCGCGCGCTCCCCTTGAGGGCACAACCCCCTGGAACGATTAGAGGATATTATGTCTAAACTTCAACTAAATACTTCGGCCGTAAAGCGTATTGCCCGCCAAGTGCTTGCTATTGAACACGAAGCCTTGGCCTTAAGTCATAAAAGTATTGATGACCAATTTATAAAAGCCGTAGATGTAATTGCCCACTGCAAGGGGCGCGTCGTCGTATTAGGCATTGGTAAAAGCGGAATTATCGGACGAAAAATTTCCGCTACGCTGGCCTCCACAGGCACCCCGTCTTTTTTTGTCCACCCCGTTGAAGCGTTGCATGGAGATTTGGGCATGATTATGCCCGGTGACGTTATTATTGCCATTTCTTTTTCCGGGCAAACCGAAGAAATCAATAAAATCCTTCCCTCTTTGGAACGGCGCAAACTAACCATTATCTCCATGACAGGCCACACCCATAGTAAACTGGCCCTGATGTCCGATATTCATATTACCGTACACATCAACCGCGAAGCCTGCCCGTACAATCTAGCACCCACTGCATCCACCACCGCCACGCTTGCCGTAGGGGATGCTTTGGCTATTTGTTTAATGAAAATCAAGCATTTTGAAAAGCGCGATTTTGCCCAGTTTCACCCGGGCGGTTCTCTGGGCAAGCTACTCACTCAACAAGTTAAAGACGTTATGCGCAAAGGCAAAAACAACCCCACCGTACCGCAAACCGCCACCGTTAAAGATGCGCTTTTTGTAATGACACAAACCGGGGCCGCTGGCGCGTGCAGCATTGTAGATAAAAAAGGGCACCTTTTAGGTTACTTTACCGACGGAGATTTGCGCCGCATTTTACAAACCGGTACCGAAGTTTTGAGCAAAAAAATTACGCAAGTAATGACCAAAAATCCGTACCATATTATAGACACGTTACCCGCCATTGAGGCCGCTAAAATGATTCATCAAACAAAGGTAGACAACTTGCCGGTGCTGGATAAAACCGGCAAAGTGGTCGGCATCATTGATGAAAAAGACCTCATTGAATTTTTAGCTATGTTGGATAAAAAATAATGAAAAAACTGTTGATTTTCTTACTGGGAATATTTTGTTTGGCAGCGTGCAGTTCTGGCAAAGCCCCGTCCGTGCAGGACGAAGGGGACATGCAACTGGCCACCAACGTATCCATTTTTTCCTCTAAAGAAAATCAGAAAGAGTGGGTCCTTCACGCCGATTCGGTAAACTTTGAAAATATGCAAAGTGCCACTCTTAAAAATCCGCAGCTATTTTTAAAACAGGACGGGGAAGATAGTGCCCGCGTATCCGGCGAAATGGGCACTTTTGATTATGCCAAACAACTGGTGACCATTGAAGGAAATGCCGTTTTGGAATCTTTAACGGAAAAAGCCCGCATTACGGCCCCGCGCTTTTTTTACGATATTGCGCAAGATAAAATTTGGTCCGATGCCCGCACCGTAATTACCCGCGGTACGGCGCGTTCGGTAGCAATTAACGGGGTGGAAACGAACTCCAAACTTACCAAAATTGTGATTAAAAAACATGCCACCCAATTGCCCAAAAATCGCAAGGAGTTGCAAAAGAACGCTCTATGAACCGCTCGTTAATTTGTCTATTTATGTGCTGTCTTTTCTTACAAGCGTGTCGTACGGTACACGTAGAAACTCCTGCGGTAGCTCAAATACCGCAACCCAAGCAAACCTTGCAAACTAAAAAAGAAGCACTTAAAACCAAGCAAAAAAAAGCCTCGCAAATCCCCGAAGTTTTAGGCGGTATTGTCAAAAGTGACCAGTGGACTATCTATAAAGACAAAGAACAAGAAGAATTTTCCGGACATGTATTTTATGACAACGGCATTTATACATTTAAATCGGGCTATGCTCTTTCGGACCGCAAAGCGCACACCATTACCGCCAGTCAAAACGTCTATTTAAAACAACACGAGCCCAAATCCCCCACCTATGAAGCCTGGGCGGATTATGCACGCTATAATTACCAAACTGGGAAAGGAATTTTAAAATCTACTTCTAAAAATCCGGCCCGGTTGCGGCTGCAAGATGACACGCAAACGGTTGACGCCCGCGCCAAACACATTTCCTTTGATACCAATGCCCAAGTATTTATTTTAACGGGAAATGTAGATATTAAGCGTACGGTACAAGGTGCTACGCAAACCTTACAGGCCGATAAAGTAACGCTCAAACAAACTGAAAACTATTTACTTTTAGACGGAAATGCCGTTGTAAAAGATGACCTACGCACGTTGCAGGCCGACACCATTGTGTATGATGCCGAGCACGACCATGCCCGCGCATTTGGTGCGCGCCCGCTAGCCACCGGCACCACAGAACAAGGCACATTTGCTATAATAGCAGATAATGTAACCTCAGATGCGCAAGGCAACGCCGTTACTTTAGAGGGTCAAGTGCAGGGGTGGGTAGTTTCCCCCGCCCTTAATGAGAACAAGATAAACCGTCAATTTTAGAGGAACTATGGAACTGCGCAGTGAAAAAATCGTTAAAGTATACAAAGACCGCATGGTTGTAAAAGGCGTGGATATTCACGTCAAATCCGGCGAGATTGTCGGTTTGTTAGGCCCCAACGGTGCCGGCAAAACTACTTCCTTTTACATGATGGTTGGTTTTATCCGCCCCACCAGCGGCAAAGTTTTCATTGACGGTGATGATGTAACGGCACTACCCATGTTTGAACGCGCCCGCCATGGGCTGGGTTATTTGGCCCAGGAACCCACCATTTTTAAAGGGCTTACGGTAGAAGAAAATCTACTGGCCGTATTGGAACGTATTTTAGACGATAAAGTGGCTCAAAAAAAACGCGTAGATGAACTGTTAAATGAATTTGGGCTTACCAAACTGGCTAAACAAAAAGCGTGGACGCTTTCCGGCGGTGAAAAGCGCCGCATGGAAATTGCGCGCTGCATGATTAGCAACCCTAAAATTATTCTGTTAGACGAACCCTTTGTAGGGATTGACCCTATTACCGTATCTGACCTGCGCAACATGATTTTTAAACTTAAAGACAAAGGCATCGGCGTTTTAATTACCGACCATAACGTGCGCGAAACGCTGCCCTTAACCGAGCGCGCCTACCTTATTTACGACGGTAAAATTTTGGTAGAGGGCGACCAAAATACGCTCTTAAACGACCCCAACGCCCGTAAGCTTTACCTGGGCGAAGATTTTAAGATGTAAAAAAATCCTCCGGACACACCGGAGGATTTTTTATGCGTTACACAAAACCAAATACGCTTTATTCTTTTACTTCCTTTACAATTCTGTCTTCTACCTGTTCGGTAAAGGTTAAGTGGTCGCGGTGGACGAACCCCGCATGCGTTAACACCTCTTTGCGGACAAAATGCGTCGGCACCCAGGTCCATTGACCGTCTACTTGTTTTAAAAGATGCACCGTTTTAATCGGGTAAAAATCCGGTGTAAACAACGCCAAATATGCAGCCAATCCGCCCCCTTTCATGTACGGGATTTTCTCTACCCCTGCCACCCGTTGGTGCGGGTAAATCGTAGCGCGCAAGTGCGGAATATCACGCAAGGCCCGCTCAGCACGTTGTACGGTAAGCACATCGCGC
>CACXHA010000058.1 GCA_902767385.1 uncultured Elusimicrobium sp. | reverse complement strand
TTAAGACGTGCGCCCAACAGGAATCGAACTTGTATCTTCAGCTCCGCAGGCTGACACTCTATCCATTGAGCTATGGGCGCGTAAATCTTGCGGATAATGGGGTAATCCTCAACTACATAGTTAGTATATCATTTTTGTACAGGGGTTTCAATCTTTTTAAAACCGCAGTCCAACTCGCACACGTATATCCGTTTCTACGCGCGAGGACATTTTAAATATTTGGTTCAACTGGTTATCATTGTAACGAACCCAGTTGCCTTCCATCCCCACAAACAAACACTTCCACACATCCGCTTCCACACCTAAACCAACCGTCCAATAATGCAAATCTTTAGTTATCGCGGGGCGTTTGTTACGCGTGCCAAAATAAAAATCCTCATACGTTAACTTATGTTCGCTTTTTCCATACCCACCTATCAAATAGAAACGCGGCGTAGTATTGGGTGTCAACGTCAATTTTATGAGCCCGGCTTGGCGGTTTATCCTATATGCTTTAATCATGGGAGATAATTTTTCGTCCCCCAACCGGTCCATTTCCGCCCCCACCGATAACCACGATAGCGGGGACCACAAAGCCCGCACTTCTACACCACGCAGACGGGAAGAAGAATCCTCTTCGGTCACATACTCCACCCGGTTGGAAGAAAACACATATCCGCCCGAAATTTCTCCATGTAACCAAGAACGCGCCGACGAGTTATTTTCACCGGCCCGGTACATAGGCGCACCAAACACGCCCGTACCGCAAATCAATAAACCAACAGAAAACACCCCAGCAAGAAGCTTCATATAAGATATTCTATAAAACTTCCGGTTGGGGAAAAATAATGCGTATTAATTATTATTTTTGCAGCAGGTGTACAGCAAAGCCGCCGATTTCTTCTTGCAAATAAACGACCCGAAGCGTTTTGTCGGGGTTATAGTCCGCACTTTTCCAATTGAATTTTACGCCGCGCTGCTCCAAATACCAAGCCGCCCGGTCCACACTGTTGGTGGCAACAGCAATATGCCCATGGGTACCGTAAAACATCTTTTTCATGGACTCAATGTACGGCCCGGCAAAATAAGCTCCGCCTTTGTCCTCTTTGGGCCACCCAAATAAAGCTTCAAAAGTAGAGGCGGTTTTGTCAGAAGCGGCAGCGTCCGGGTGATTGATGCCCACATGGCGCAGTTCAAACCCAAACATTTGGGAAATGGCTTGTTGGGCCCGGGCGGTTATTTCTCCCCAACGATTTTGCTTCATATCGCTCACAAAAACCATTTTGTTAGAACATTGGGCAAGCACCGTATCTCTATCCAACAAATCGTTCCCTTTACGCAGTAAAAACGGAACTTGCGCTTTATCGGGCGCGTTGGCCGTATCCACTACAAAGTTGGCCCCGCTGGCAAAGAGTTTCATACTGTGTGCGTATGGCCCCTGGATTCCAATGACTAGATGCGCAAATTCTTTTCGCAGTTGTTCTACGGTAGGACCTAAATGTTTGTTCCAAGACAAAATAACACCGCACACTCCCCCCGCTACCACCGCGCGCACCGCTTGAATGATACAGTCTGTGTCTGCCGCAGGAATCCCGGCAAATAAGCCGATATGATAGATTTTTTGGGCTAACTTTTTATCCATAAATTATGCTTTTTTATCCTGTTCAATTTGGGCAAGGAGTAGCTGGACAGCGTGCACAGAACCGCGCCCGATGTTGCGCTCGCGCGTGTGGGAAATAAGCATTTTTTCGGCAATCGTTCCGTTGGGCCCGGCTACTGCCATCCATATCGTTCCCACCGGTTTTTCTTTCGTTCCCCCGTCCGGGCCGGCGATCCCCGTAGTGGAAACCGCATATTGCGTATGAAATACGCGGCGCGCGCCCTCGGCCATTTGGCGGGCTACCGGCTCGCTCACGGCACCGTATTTTTCCAAATCTTGCGCATTTACACCCAGCACATTTTTTTTGACTTCGTTGGAGTAAGCCACCACGCCACCCATAAAATAGGCCGAAGCACCCGGCAAAGAAGTAATCATATGCGCGATATTCCCCCCCGTGCAACTTTCCGCACAAGATACGCTAACCCCGGCGTTTTTTAAGCGGCGCATGAGGTCTTCACGGCTATCGCCCTCGCTGGAAGGTTGATAAGGTAGCTCGTGCAACGCGGTTAATAGCTGCTCGTATTGTTTTTCCAGTTGCTCTACGGCAGACCCCTTGGCCGTTAAGCGCAGGCGCACATACCCCTCGCTGGGCAGATACGCCAGGCCCATGCCTTCGGGTAGTTGTTCCTCAAAATCCGCCAATTTAAGAGCAATTTCGGATTCCGGCACATCAAACACCGTAATCATTTTATAGCGCAGTAGCAAATTGGTAAATTTCTTTTTTAAGCGGGGCAATACTTCATAATGCATCAAGTATTCCATTTCAAACGGAACACCCGGCAAGGACACAAGCACCTTGTTTTTTTCTTCAAACCACATACCGCTGGCGGTTCCCTTTAAGTTATGCAAAGGGGTGCATTTTTCAGGCAACAACGCTTGGGAAACATTGTAGCGGTTCATGCGGCTAGGAATATCGGCAAACATTTTTTCCAGCCAATGATAAACCTGTTCATTTTTAACAAGCGGGCAGTCAAAATATTCCGCCAAGACTTTTTTGGTCAGGTCGTCTTTGGTAGGGCCCAAACCGCCGGTCAGCAAAATGACATCGGCCCGCAGGGTAGCGTCGTTAATCGCGCGGACAATGGCGTTGCGCTCATCGGCTACCGAACGCATCTCTACCGTTTCGGCACCCAATTTGGTAAGTTCACGCGCCATAAAGCGGGAGTTAGTATCTAAAATTTGACCCAGTAAAATTTCATCCCCAATGGTAATAATAACCGCTTTCATAAGCCCTCCTTGACGACGGACATCTGTTTTATTGTAGCATTTTTGACTGGGTAAGAAAACGGCCAAAAACAAACCGCGCTTGCCCTGTAAAAAAAATTTACTATAATAGTTCCAAAGGGAAAATATGCGACTTGTTGTGTCCAATATTAATGTAGGGTTGTGGACGGCAGCGTATGTTAAAAATACGCTGCAGCGTTTTGCGCCTACTGTAGACAAACCTTTTGTATTAGGGCTGCCTACCGGCGGCACCGTACTGGATATGTACGCGCTGCTGCGCAGTTTTATTAAAGAACGCCTGCTAAGCTTTCAACACGTTATTACCTTTAATATGGACGAATATATCGGCCTTCCCCAAGAGCACCCGCAAAGTTATCATAGCTATATGCGGCGCAATTTGTTTGAACATATTGCCATGCCGGCGGAACAAATTTTTATCCCCAACGGACAAGCCGCTGATTTAAAACAAGAGTGCGAACGCTACGAGCACGAAATCGCCCAAGCGGGCGGCGTACAATTATTTATCGGCGGGGTAGGGTGCAACGGACACATCGCTTTTAACGAGCCGGGCACGCCGTTTAATTCCCGCACCCATGTAACCGATTTGGCCCCTAGCACTTTGGAAGCCAATGCGCGCTTCTTCCAAAACGATATGACCCGCGTACCCCGGCAAGCAATTACGGTGGGAATCGGTACCTTGCTAGATTCCAAAGAACTTTTGTTCATCGCCAGCGGCGTAAAAAAAGCCGCTGCAGTAGCCCATTGTGTGTGCCAAGAGCCCAATGTGAATTGGCCGATTAGCGCGCTTAACTTGCACCCGCACGCCACGTTGCTGGCGGACTTGGACGCTTGTGTGCTGCTATGCGGGGAAGCGAAAAACAAATTGGACGTTGCCCGGCAGAAAAACCCCTACGCCGAACAATGGGAAATTTTGTTGGAGGAACCGACATGAGCCGCCAAGAAATAGGGCCCGTCCAAGCCGTAACCCCCGCCGGGATTATACCAGGTGCTAGCATTGAGATAGAAGCGGGCAAAATCGTTTCTATTACGGCGGACCGCACCGCATCTACCCGGGAATTACCTTACGCACTCCCGGCCTTTATAGACCCGCATATTCATGGGGCTGGCGGTTTTGGACCGGAACAAAATACTCCCGAAAGTTTACTGCAAATGTCTGCAGTGTTAGCCCGCCAAGGAGTGGCGGCTTTTTGCCCCACCTTGTACTGCGCAAAGCCGGAACAAATGGCCGCTCAATTACGCGCACTACTCCCTGCGTTGGGGAAAGAAACCGGTGCCCAAATAATAGGTTTTCACTTAGAAGGGCCTTTTATTTCCCCCCATAAACCCGGAGTCATGAAACCACAGGACATGGCCCCTGCCCATTTGGACGATTTTAAAAAAATATACGAAGCCGCCCAAGGACATATTGCGATTGTGACCTTGGCCCCGGAAATACCCGGCATTGACCCGATTATTGATTTTTGTGTGCGTCACCACATGGTGCCGCAAGCCGGGCACACCGATGCCACCTATGAACAAATGCAAGCGGCGTTTGACAAAGGTGTGCGCCGCGTTACCCATTGGGGCAACGCCATGAGCGGCCCACACCAACGCAAACCCGGCGTATTTACCGCCGCACTAGATAATCCCGGTATCTCTTGCGAAGTGATTGCTGACGGCAAACACGTGCACCCGGCTTGGCTTTCTGTTCTGCACCAATTAAAACCAATTTCCCAAATTTCAGCTGTTACCGATGCTCTTTTACCGACCGGACAAGCACAAGGGCCTTTTTACGCTAATGACGAAGAAGTTACCCTGCAAGAAGGCGTATGGAAACGCAAACAAGACGGCGTAACCGCCGGCTCTTGCTTAACGATGTTGGAAGCGTTACGTCAGCTTGTCCAAGCGGGATATACGTTGCCCCAGGCGGCTGCTTGTACCAGCACCCATACGGCCCAACTACTTGGGTTACCCCCTACTTTGCAACCGCAATCTGCGGCAAACCTGGTTTTAATTTCCCCCGATTTACAAAAAATAGAGGCCGTTTTTTTAAACGGCCAGTCTATTTAAATTACACGTTAGCTTTTTAAGAGCAGCTTAATTGTAACTGGGAATGATACACAAAACATTTCTCTTTTTCTTGTCGTCCGTTATGCGGGTTACAAACTTGTAGCTTCCCCCGGAAACACTGGTTGGAGCCGAAATGGACACCCCGCCCAAAGTTAATTGGTTATTTTGCACATTAGGAATCGTTAAATTTTGAACGGTTAAGGTATCGGCATTCACGTCTAGCGTGGCACCATTGTTTAAAGCAATTGCGTTAATCACAGCCACCGTCGTAGTGGTTTTGTTCCCCAAGCTACCTCCGTACATGGAAACACTGACACCTGTAGGGACTCCCGCATTATTATCGGGTCCTAGTAAATTCCCGCCCTTTTCACTGGTCCGCCATTGGTCACAAAGAAAAGAATAGTCTTCGCACGACTCCAAGGCCCCTACCGGCTTAATATTGTTAATTTCATTGGAGTTGCATGACCCTTTACATTGCACAGTAACGGTTCCTTTGGCTAATACATTTAAGTTCCCCCCGTCTTGCAACAAACCTCCGGCCAATTTGGCTTTTTCAACTGCTTTTAAATGAGTATAAGCCCCCAAACGGGAAGGATTGTATGAAATAGCAGAAACAACTTCATTATACCCTAACACAGGCAGGGTAAGAACAAGTAAACACAAAAATAATAAATAACGCATAAATCGCCCTCAATTAAACAAAATAAACACACTCACTATAATTTTATAGAAAAAGCGCGCAAAAAACAAGCCCCCTCTTAGCGGCTTTTGAGTTTGGCACACAGTTCCGCCAAACCCGAAGATATATCCTCTTGTTGCACCACAACCCCGTCGGGAACTTCTAAACGTACGGGGGCAAAATTCCAAATAGCTTTAATCCCTGCCGCTAAAAGCGTGTCCGTAATCCCCTGGGCACTGGCAGCCGGAACAGCTAGCACCGCTATTTTTAAATTTTCCTGGGCAATAAGACTAGTGAGCTGCGCGGTGTGGTAAACCGCTATGCCATGCACCTGTTGCCCTACTTTTTCAGGGGAAGTATCAAAAGCCGCTACAATTTCAAGCCCATGATTTTTAAATCCGGTAAAACCCAGTAAAGCCGCGCCTAAGTGCCCCACCCCTACCAAAAACGCTTTGTTAAGATTGTTCCAACCTAGAAATTTTTCAATTACTTGTATCGTTCCTGCCACCTTAAACCCGGCGCGTAGTTTACTGGGAGCCCCCACCGCTTGCAAATCTTTTTTAATTACCACGGGCAAGAGATGGGTTTCTTGCGCCAGGACGGTGGAAGACACTAATTCGCGCCCATAACCATGCAGTCGGTAAAATACACGCAAGTATTGCGGCAAACGGCGAATCGTTTGGGTACTAATATCTTTATGGGGGTGAAATAAGCTCATAATTAAAATTGTCTCTTCTAAAACTGCTGGATATTACAATATCTATGATACTTATTTTAGAGGCATTTGTCAAATTCTAATTAAAAATTGATAAGAGAATATGTTGACTTAAAAACCAATAAATTATAAAATATGGATAACAAAATATCCAACTTGGATATTTTAACATAAGTAAGGAGACTAATTTATGGCAGAAAAAAAACAAACTGCACCGGCTGTAGCTTCCAAAGAAGAACTGGCTATGCTAGACAAAATTGTCAGCCGCGTCAAAGAAGCACAGAAGGTATTTGCTACTTATACGCAAGAACAAGTTGATAAAATTTTCCGCGCTGCCGCCATTGCCGCCGCGCAAAACCGCATCCCGCTTTCTAAATTGGCGGTGGAAGAAACTGGTATGGGTGTGATGGAAGATAAAGTAATTAAAAACCAATTTGCTTCCGAATATATTTACAACCAATACAAAGACACCAAAACCTGCGGGGTGCTCACCGATGACGATTCGTTTGGGTACCGCCAAGTGGCTGAACCGATTGGCATTATCGCCGGTGTAATTCCTACCACCAACCCCACCTCTACCGCTATTTTTAAAAGCTTACTGGCGCTAAAAACGCGCAACGGGATTGTGTTTTCCCCCCATCCGCGTGCCAAAAAATGCACCATTGAAGCGGCTAAAATTGTCTTAAACGCCGCCGTAGAAGCCGGTGCGCCAGAAGGCATTATCGGTTGGATTGAAAACCCCACCATGCCGCTTTCCAATGCGCTTATGCACCACAAAGATATTAATTTAATCTTGGCTACCGGTGGCCCGGGTATGGTAAAAGCGGCCTACTCTTCGGGTAAACCGGCCTTGGGCGTAGGCGCGGGGAATACCCCGGTTGTCATTGACGCTACCGCCGATATTAAAATGGCGGTAAGTTCGGTCATTATGAGCAAAACATTTGATAACGGTATGATTTGTGCCAGCGAACAATCTATTATTGTAGAAGAAAGTGTGTACGAACAAGTAAAAGAAGAATTTATCGCGCGCGGTTGCCACTTTGTAACGGGTAAAGACCGTAAAAAACTAGCCGAAACGATTGTGATAGACGGCAAATTAAACTCCGCCATTGTGGGGCAATCCGCTGAAAAGATTGCACAAATGGCCGGTATCAAAGTGCCCGCTAACACCAAAATTTTAATTGCCGAGGCCAAAGAAGTCAGCGACGAAGAACCCTTTGCACGCGAAAAACTTTCCCCGGTCTTGGGATTTTACAAAGCCAAAGATTTTAAGTCAGCGGCCGACTTGGCGCGCGATTTAATCTTGTACGGCGGCGCGGGGCATACCTCGGTGCTTTACACGGACGAGGCCAACGAAGACCACATTGATTACTTCAAAGATATGCCCACCGCACGCACCTTAATTAATATGCCTTCTTCCCAAGGTGCTATCGGCGACGTATACAACTTCAAACTTGCCCCCTCTTTGACGCTCGGTTGCGGATCTTGGGGCGGCAACTCGGTCAGCGAAAACATTGGAGTCAAACACCTTATGAACGTAAAATCCGTCGCGGAACGCCGCGAAAATATGTACTGGTACAAAGTACCGCAAAAAATCTACTTCAAGCGCGGTGCGTTGGAACAAGCCCTTGCCGAATTGCAAGACAAAAAACGCGCCTACATCATTACCGATAAAACCATGGAACAACTGGGCCATGTGCGCAAAGTAATTGACGTGTTGGAAACGCTCAACATTAAAGTACGCGTAT
>CACXHA010000057.1 GCA_902767385.1 uncultured Elusimicrobium sp. | reverse complement strand
GGCGAATATTTAGGCGCTACCGTACAGGTTATTCCGCACATTACCAACGAAATCAAAAAACGCTTTACCGCTTTTGAAAATGAAGTGGACGTATCCATCATTGAAATCGGCGGTACGGTGGGTGATATTGAATCGTTACCGTTCTTGGAAGCGGCCCGCCAACTGTGCCTGGAAAAAGGCCCGCAAAACGTAATTTCTGTGCACGTAACCTTGGTGCCCTATATTGCGGTGGCCCAAGAACTTAAAACAAAACCCACACAGCACTCCGTCAACAAACTGCGCGAAGTGGGAATTGCGCCCAGCATGCTTATTTGCCGTACCGAAAAACCGCTGTCTGAAAATTTGAAACATAAAATTTCTTTGTTCTGCAGCGTGCCCGCCAAAGCAGTGATTGAGTGTGCTGATGCGAAATCCATTTATCACGTGCCGGAAATGTTTTACAAACAAGAAGTGGACAAACAAATTATGTCGCTGTTGGGCTTAAAACCTACGCAAGAAGTAAACCCGGCCTGGTTTGAATTTTTTGATAAAGCCATGACGCCGTCTAAAACCGTTCGCATTGCCGTTGCCGGGAAATATTCCGAACTGCAAGATGCATACAAATCTATTAACGAAGCCCTGCGCCACGCCGGTATGAATAACGATACCAAAGTAGAAATTGTTTATGTAAATACCGAGAAGGACGATGTGGAAGAAAAGCTCAAAACCGTAGACGGAATTTTAATCCCCGGCGGATTTGGCACACGCGGCATTGAAGGGAAAATCAACACCGTTAAATACGCGCGCGAAAACAAAAAACCGTTCCTGGGGATTTGTGTAGGTATGCAATGTGCGGTAATTGAGGCCGCGCGCAACTTGTGCGGTTTGCACGACGCTAACTCTACCGAATTTGACCCTACTACCAAAGACCCGGTGGTAGATTTGACCCCCCAACAAAAAAATGTGGTGTATAAGGGAGGCACCATGCGTTTAGGCAACTACACCGCGGACCTCAAAGAAGGCTCTCTGGCGCGCCGCTTATACGGCAAAGACCAAATTGTGGAACGCCACCGCCACCGCTACGAATTTAACCCCAACTATGTTAAACAATTAGCCGACGCCGGCCTAAAAGTATCCGGTTGGCACGAGGGAGTGCTGCCTGAAATTGTAGAACGTGAAGACCACCCGTACTTTATTGCCGGGCAATTCCACCCGGAATTTGGAAGCAGACCCATGCGTCCGCATCCGCTTTTTGACGGCTTAATTAAAGCCAGTTTAAAAGCAAAGGAAGGCACAACAACAAAAGCCACTACGACTACCCGGAAGCGTACTTCCGTAGCTGCTTAAGTTTAAAAACCCGCCCAAAGGCGGGTTTTTATTCTACGACTTCAAAAGAAAGTTGATCGGTTTGGCCGCCGCACGATACCGATAGGCGGTGTTTGCCTGCGCTTAACGGCCACCAGGTTTGGCAAGACGTGCCTTGCAAAGCTTTTCCGTCCAGTTGCCATTGGCACTTATTTTGCGCACAGACAGCCACAAATTTGAGCCGTTGACTGATACGAGGGGCAGCCGGGTCCACATAAAAGATATCCCCAGCGGCCGGCGAGGTAATTTGCAAGCCAGGCGCAGCCGCTTGGTGCTTGCCGTCACAACGGGCGGGCAGGTGTTTTTCGTCAAATACTTCTTCGTGCGTGTGCGCACATTGAGAACTTGCCAACAGGCCTGTTTCATTACATACGCTAGCGTGCTTAATGCCTTTGGGTGCGGCGAAATTAACAGACGGATAACGCTGCTCAAGTGCCATAGCTACGTCGTGCAAAATGGGGCCGGCCCCTGTAATGCCGGACACTTTTTGCATGGGGCTTGCATCAAAATTGCCCACCCATACGCCTATCGTCCAACGTGGGGTATAGCCTAAGGCAAAATTATCTTTGTAATCTTTGGAAGTGCCCGTCTTGGCGGCCATTTCAAACGGAACGGACAAGGCACTATTTAACCCAAAGGCCGCAGAACGGGCATAATTATCCGCCAAAATATCGGTAAGCAGATAAGCCGTTTGTGCGCTTAGCACACGCCGGGGATAGCCTGGCAATTTGACATGAGGAGCGGTAGCTAACAATAAGGGTTGAAAGGTCCCCCCGCGCGCAAGCGTAGCATACGCATTGGTCAGTTCCAATAAACGCACTTCGCCGTTTCCCAGTGCTAAACCTAAACCGTAAAAATCGGGTTTTTTGGAAAAAGAACTAAAACCGCTTTGTGCCAGCCACTCCAGTAAAGCCGTCGTGCCTATTTTTTCCGCTGCTTTTACCGCCGGGATATTATAAGAACACGCCAGCGCGCTGCGTACCGATACCGGGCCATGAAAAGTTTCGTCATAATTGCGCGGACGAAAGCCGCCTTCAAAAAAAGTATCCGTATCGTCTAATAACGAAGCCGGTGTTAATTCCCCTTTTTCAAACGCAAGCCCGTACACGAACGGCTTTAACGCAGACCCCGGCTGACGCAACGCACGCACGCCATCCACCTGTCCGCTATTTTTTTTATCAGTAAAATTGGCAGACCCCGCGTACGCCAGCACACCACCGGTAGCGTTATCCAGCACAAGTACCGCGGCATTGGTAACGTGGCTAGCGGCTAAACGTACTAAATTATTTTGAATAATTTGCTCCACCTGCGTTTGCAGTTCTCTGTCCAATGTAGTAGTGACAGCCGTTGTACCTGTGGGCAATAAGGACGACAAAAACTGCGTAAAATGCGGTGCATAAAAAGGACGCGGCTTAGCGCGCAACGTGAGTGTTTCCTGCCGGGCCAGGTCATACATTTCCCGGTCAATAAATCCGCCCGTAAACATTTGTTCCAGTACGTAATCGCGCCGCTTGAGGGCGCGGTCAAAATGTTTAAGCGGATTGTAATACGTGGGTGATTTTAAAAGCCCTGCCAAAAAAGCCGCCTGGGAAAGAGAAACCTCCGCCGCCGAAATCCCAAAATAAAACTGGCTGGCGGATTCCACCCCTTGGTTGAGGTTTCCAAATTCCAATAAATTAAAATACTGCTCTAAAATTTCTTCTTTGGTGTGGGTTCGCTCCAAACGGACGGCACTAATGGCCTCTTGCGTTTTGCCCCACAAGGTTTTAGGACGTGGAGAAAAGGCACGCGCCAACTGCTGCGTGAGCGTAGACGCACCGGAGCGCACTTCGCCCGCGCGCGTGTTTTGCCAAGCCGCACGCAACACCGCCGCCACGTCTACACCGCTATGGGTGTAAAAGCGTTTATCTTCCGCGGCGACGACCGCCGCAATCAGCCAAGGTGAAATATCCGCCAGTTGCACCGGTTGATAGTACAAATTATTAGGGCCGGGGATTTGCCGCAAGGCAAGCCCGGCCTTATCATAAAACTGGGTAGAAGGGACCGGCAACTCTTGCCCGTTTAAAGAACCGGCAAGTAGCAAAACACCCATGATTCCCCCCCACTTGTGCATTACTCAATGACCAACGTGGAAGTGGTGTTACGCCCAAATACTTCCGGCGCATACATTTGGCTGGCCCACGCCGCCGGATAAACATAGCTGCCCGGGGCAATAGCCGTTACCAAATAGCTAAAGCGGTGTTCCCCGGCGGGCAGCTCTGGCGTATATCCGTAGATACGGTCCTCATACTGTTGCGTATGAGTGAAGGCAATATTATCTTCTTCTAATAACTGCGCCTGGGTGACCGATTCGGTAGCCAATGTGGTGTTTACCAACGTAAACCCGGCCGGAATAAAATCTTGCGCCACTACAAAGCTGCGCGTAGCCGGCGTTTTGATATGCAACGTTACTTTGTAGCGCTCACCGGTTAAAATTTGGGTGGCCGGCTTACCATCTAACGTGCTAATCGTGCGGGTAACGCTAAAACCCGCATCCACCGGTTGATTATACGCCGCCGGTGTGTAGTGTTGGGCCAACGTGTAATATAGCGTGCCGGTGCCTTGTTTTTCAAACGTAAAACGAGCGTGCGAAGAACCGTCATACACCGCGGCGAACGGGAACTGCTGGGTGATTTGTTCCAAACTGCGCCCCGCAAATGAAGCCGACAAGAGGGTTTTATCTTGCGCTTTGACCGTAGCCGTAAAGCCGGGGACCTCTTTTTCGTACATAGCATAATACTGTTGCAACGCCCGAAGTGCCAACGCGTTGGAATAGGTATCGTTCCAATGGCCTTGTGCATTTAATTGCCCCACCAACCACGCGGCTAACTGATAAGAAAAATCAGGAGCTAGTCCGCTTACCAGTAACGCGCGCAACGCTTGCGCCGTAGCGGTTACATTGTTTTCATGCAGCCAGGGCAATTCAGCCCCTTGGTCCACATAAGCCGCCGTAGGTGTGTGGACTACTTTATCTAAAAGCTGCTGGGCAAGTGTTTCTTGGATAGAACGGTTGCGCCCGTCTTCGCGGGCAGCTAACAATAAGTACGCTACCGCGGAAGAAGGCAAATCGGTACGTTTGGCATACAAGGTATTAAACGCACTTTGGGTATTTTTGCCGTAACGCGTAAGCACATAAACACTATAAGCACGCGTGGTGTCCGTTTGCGGTAACGTGTAAATAAACGCGTGTTGCGCAGACGTTGAGAAAGCATTTTCCAACCAGGTTACCGCTTGTTCAATGCGTTTGGTCGGCACGTCAAAACCGGCTTGTTTGGCTTGCAACGCAATATCCAGCGCATAGGCGGTTACGTAGGGATCAGGCATAGAACCGGGCCAATAACCAAACCCACCCGAAGCGTGTTGATAGCTACCTAAATTATTCAGCACGTTTTGCGCGTTACGGCGTAACTGAGCGTTATCGGCCAGTTTAAAATCTTTCACAAGCCCGGCAGCGGTTACCGCTACGGTTGCTTTAGAAAGCTGTTGTTCTAAACAATCATACGGATAGTCAAGCAAGTACGAAAGTGCCCCTTTTAATTGCAGTAACGCCGTAGAAGCTACCGACACGCTTACGCGGTTGTCGGCCAATTTATTTACATTAGCAGGAGCCGCAATTACTTCATCTTGCGTTTTTTGCGTAGCCGCATAAAGAGCTAACGTTTGCTCCTGCTCAGGCGTAGAAACTACCAACTCATTTTGCAAGCCGTCTTGGTAGCGCCCTTTGGCGGCAAAAGAGAGCGTTGCTTTGCCGGATTGTACGGCGCGGCATTTCCACAATACTTCTTGGGAAGACCCCTTGGGAATTTTAACGTGTTGCGGGGCATTGTCTTCTAACTGAACATTGCCCGCGGCACTGGCTTGCACCGTAAAATCGCCTTTGTTGTCTTTATAGTTATGAACAATCACACCGCAGGCAAAGCGGTCATTTTCCCGCGCAAAACGCGGCAAACTGGGCGTAAGCATAACTGGTTTGGAAACCGTAATTTGGCTTTGCGCCTGACCAAACTCACTTGGCGTAAGGGACACGGCCATAATGCGGAACGTCGTTAAATTGTCCGGTAGTTCAAAGGAAACTTTCGCACGCCCTTTGGAATCGGTGTGAACGGCTGCCGCGTAATAAGGCGTAAACAAAAAGCGCGAGCGTAAATCCGTACCGCCCAGTTTACTGGCCAGGGCACCGCCACCGCCACGGTTTTCGCCTTTTTCGCCAAAGTTACGTTGCCCGATTACATACGAGCGGTTATCCATGGTAAATACAGAAATAGGAGCCCCGCCATAGAAGAAATCAAACAAATCCGGCGTTTGGTAATTGCTCAGTGCCAGTACGCCCTCATCTACCGCCATAAGGACCACTTCGGCCGGAACACCTTTGCCGCGTACTTGGGTATTTATAGATACTTCTACCTGTTGGCGCGGCTCATAGGAAGAGGCATTGGTCTTAATTTTGGTTTCCAATCGTTTCCCATCAGGCACCACCTTAAGCTCGGTATATCCCATTTTCCCTTGCGGCTTACCCAAATCCTCTTTTTCATTGGCAGGGCGCGCGGTGCGGCCTTGCACCAAAACGACCCCTACATACGCATTAGGCAAGTAATTGTCTTTGAGCGGAACGGAAATAACATTTTCCCCGCCTTTAAGCTGCAT
>CACXHA010000056.1 GCA_902767385.1 uncultured Elusimicrobium sp. | reverse complement strand
TTAGCTCCCACAACGCATTTTTGGCCACCCACATCGCGGTACGGTTGCCCTCGTACAAATCCAAAATTTCATGCGCGCAATTAAGGGAGTGAGGGGTCAGTTTGGGGTTTTTTTTGCCAATATTGCGTAGCGCCCAGTTGACGGCTTTAAATACCATGGGGCGGGGGTCCACCGCGTGAATTTTAACAAGCGGGAGCATTTTTATAAGGTCTTTATCCGTCGTTTTTGCGCGCGGCATAGCCAGCACCGCCAGGGTGGCAAAACCGGCCCGGCGGATAAATTCTTCTTCTTTTTTCATCCACCGTTCCGCCAATAAAAGCGGGTTTTTTACTTTTGAAAATAAGTTCAGCGCGCACGCATCACAAATATCCCACGAGTTTAAATCTTTCACCCACACATTTAGTTGTTCCCTTGTCATATTCGCGGGGTCAGCCAGCATAGAGGCCAAAATACGCGCTTCGTGGATATTGGTTGCCCATAATTCTTGCGCTAATGCTTGATTCGGTTTTGCTAAGGTTTTTGCCAATTTGCGTAGTTGCGTAACCGGCGTACCGACGGCAAACTGCGTATTAATGCCAAATCGCTTTTGCATTTGTTGTTTAAACGAGGCAGAAGAAAGTTTTTTAATTTGGCGGACTAATTCATCGGCGGCACAAGACATTAAATGCCTCCAAATCGGCGGGTGCGTCGGGCATATTCGTCCAACGCTTTTTGCAGTTGCTGCGCGTTAAAATCGGGCCATAAAACAGGAGTAAAATAAAACTCGCTATATGCCGCTTGCCACAACAGGAAGTTAGATAAGCGCTCTTCGCCTGAAGTACGGATAATCAGCTCCGGGTCCGGTATATCGGGTTGATACAAATGGGCGGACAGGTCGTCCATAGAAATTATTTTTTTACCTTGTGCCAGTAGTGTATTTACGGCGTGCACAATTTCTTGCCGGGCTCCATAATTCAGGGCCAAGTTAACGGTTAGCCCTGTATGTCCGGCGGTTGTTTGTACGGCTTTGTCTATTTTTTCTAATACGGCGGGGGGGAGCTCTTCACGCGCGCCGCTTACCAGTAAGCGGTAATTTCTTTTTTGAGCTTGCCCGGTATAGGTGTCCAACGTTTTGGAAAGCAAGTCCATTAGTCCGTCAATTTCTTCCTTCGGGCGGGACCAGTTTTCGGTAGAAAACGCATACAAGGTTAAAAATTTGATACCCAACTCTTGCGCCGCTTCAATGGTGCGTTTGACAGCTTCGGCTCCTTCTCGGTGTCCGGCTAAACGCGGCAAACGGCGCTGTTTTGCCCAGCGGCCGTTACCGTCCATAATAATTGCGATATGTTGGGGCAAGTTATTTGCCATAAGGGTTAAGGTCTAATTTTGTCCATCATGCGCGGGAAGGGGATTGTTTCGCGTACATGTTGTAACCCACATACCCACCGTACCATACGTTCAATACCCATCCCAAACCCGGCGTGCGGTACGCTTCCGTAGCGGCGGAGGTCTAAATACCAGTCGTAATTTTGCGGGTCCAGTCCTTGTTCTTTAATGCGTTCTACCAGGGTATCGTAGTCGGCTTCTCTTTCACTGCCGCCGATAATCTCTCCGGCACCTTCCGGCCCGATAACGTCTACCGCAAGCACTACTTTCGGGTTTTGGGGGTCGCGTTTCATGTAAAAAGCTTTGATAGCGGCCGGATAGCGGTGAATCATAATAGGAGTGTCGTAATCTTCACCCAGTAAGGTTTCCTCGTCACCGCCGATGTCTCCGCCCCAGGGCGTGTTATTGCCTTTTTTGTGCAAAATTTCAATAGCATCGGTGTAATCAATGCGCGGAAATTTCTTTTCTACAGTGGCTTGTAATTTAGAGGTATCGCGCTCTAAAATTTTAAGATCTGCCGCGCGGTTTTTAAGCACTTGACTGACGATATATTTAATAAAATCTTCAGCCAGGTCCATGTTGTCGTCCAAATCGTTATAAGCCACTTCCGGCTCCACCATCCAAAATTCGGTCAGGTGGCGGCGGGTTTTGGATTTTTCGGCACGAAACGTCGGCCCAAAGCAAAATGTGCGGCCCAAAGCCATAGCAGAAGCTTCGCCATATAATTGACCGCTTTGGGACAAAAAGGCTTTTTCGCCAAAGTAATCGGTTTCAAAGAGCGTGCTGGTGCCTTCACACGCGGCTGGGGTTAAAATCGGGGAGTCCGACAAAATAAACCCATGTTTGTGGAAGTAATCGCGGATAGCAAAAATAATTTCGTCGCGCACGCGCAAAATAGCCATTTGCCGGGCCGAACGCAACCACAAGTGGCGGTTGTGCATTAAAAATTCCGGCCCATGTTCTTTGGGGGTAATCGGGTAATCTTTAGCCATTTGTACTACTTCTAAATTTTTTACGCCCAGCTCAAACCCGAGTGGTGAGCGTTTATCTTCGCGCACCGTTCCGGTGACAATAATAGACGATTCTTGGGTTACTTTGTCGCCCAAATCAAACAGTTCGGGGCTTACTTCCCCTTTAAACATAACGCATTGAATAATGCCGCTGCCGTCGCGCAGTTGCAAAAAATGCAATTTGCCGCTGGAGCGTTTGTTGTAGAGCCAACCTTTTAAAGTAATTTCTTGGCCTAAATATTGGCCCACTTCACTAACACGAATTTTACTGGACATACACAACCTCATTATAAATAGATACCTATATTTTATCTTTTTAGAAGTAAATAAAAAAGCCCCACCCAAGAGTGGCGCTTTTACAAACTAGGACATTTTAATTTCAAATTTGGACGTGATCGGGACCTTGCGACGACCTTCCGGCTCACTCGTAAGCAGAAAGCGCCAGGTAATGGAATTTGAAAAAGAAAATGCCCTAGTTCTAGGCACAAGGTTAGGAGGAATACTGGCGG
>CACXHA010000055.1 GCA_902767385.1 uncultured Elusimicrobium sp. | reverse complement strand
GCAAGAATACTGGAATTTAGTGGCCCAATATTGCCCGGATTATAAGTTGCACCGCCGGTGGCTTAATGAAAACAAAGATGCTATTTTTGCTAACGTAGAACTGAAATATACCACACCACAAGAAACTTCAACCCAAACCCCGGCACAAGAAGACTCACAACAACAAAATTCCGCAAATTAGGAAGAAAAGCCCCTTTGTTTTATACAAAGGGGCGTACTTTTTATAGGAGACTTCGGCGCGGCTTAAACGCACGAAGTATACGTCAAATTATAAGCGAATATAAGCTACCTTCCCTTGGGTTTCTACGGCTTTACCGGTTTTTTGAACAGACTGTTCGTTTGAAAAGATTAAATTTATTTTGGTAGCTTTATATTTTTCATCAGCCACACACGACGAGGGAACCACTACGTGTGTTTTCTTAGCCGACAAACGGCCCATACATTTTCGTTCCTTATAATCCATACGAATCACCGTATCTCTTCCGCGCACAGGGCGGAACATGACGTCCGACATATAAACGGGCTTAGCCAATTTGACGTGTACTTGAACTGAAGATTGAGCTAAAGCGTTGGTAACCGTACGGGTTAACTGATTGTTCAAATTATGTGCTATGCACAACGCGGGGAACGACAAAATAATACTTAAGACTAACTTTTTCATATAATAATTCTCCTTACTTATTTATTATACAAAAAGTTAGTTCAAGCTAACAAGTATTATTTTTTAACGTCCAATAGATAACTAAATAAAAGTTAGGTTAATATAATAAAAGTCCTAATACCGCGCTAAAAAAGAGTACGGTAATCGGTCCGCGTTTGAGTTTCCATACGGCTAAAAAAGCCCCCGCACACAACAGCACACTTTTATAGTCCACAAAATTTTCGCCGTTGCAAAGCGTCAGCGCCGCCGCTGCAATCAGTCCCACCACGACCAAACGCAACACACGCCAAACCAATGGAAATTTCTCCCGCGTGGCAAAGAGGTATTTGCCCGCTAAGATAAGCAATATTAAAGACGGCAGACATACTGCCACCGTAGCAATCAAAGCGCCTAACACGCCGCCGGTGGTATAACCGGTGTAAGTAGCCAAGTTAATGCCCACAGGCCCGGGTGTAACTTGGGAAACTGCCACTATGTCTGTAAATTGCGCCGTAGAAAGCCAGGCTTGTTTGGCTATCACTTCATTCTGCAAAAACGAAATCATCGCATATCCGCCGCCAAAATTAAAAAGACCAATTTTAAAAAATGTAAAAAAGAGTTTTAGATAAATCATTTTGCGCGCTCCTTTTTACTAAGCAATAATCCGCAACCTATAGCTACCAATACAACATATACTGGGGAAATTTGAAATAACCATACCGCCGCAGCTACCGCCACACATACCCACACTGTCTTAAGCGTTACGCCCGCTGACTTAGCTAAATTAAATACGGGCACCATAATAAGAGCAACTACCGCCGGACGCACGCCCCTGAAAATACGGCGCACCACCGGGTTTTCGGCAAATTTTTGAAAGAAAAGCGCAATGAGCAAAATAATAACAAACGAAGGAAGCGCCGCCCCGCACGCCGCCAAAATGGCGCCTGGCACCCTTTGCAAACGGTATCCCGTTAAAATAGCCACGTTAATAGCCATAATGCCGGGGGCCGATTGCGCTACGGCCGTAATGTCTAAAAAATCTTCTTTGGATAAATAGGTACCAACCAGTTCCTGTTCCATCAGCGGCAACATGGCATACCCACCGCCCAACGTAAACAGGCCGATTTTGGCAAAAATAAAAAAAAGCTTACACGCAGACTTCACTATTTAATGGACCCAGCCTTCTTGCTTGGCGTAGTTGACAATCCCGTTGTAAATACCTTGCGCCATCTTTTTTTGTACCGCACTTTGAGAAAGCTTAGCACGGTCCTTGGGACTACTGATAAAACCCATTTCTATCAAAATGGAAGGGCTTTGCACCCCTTTAAGCACGTAGAAATTAGCTTGGCGGATACAGTTTTTTTGGTCTACCGCAATCCCGATACCGGCCTGTTTATACACCGCGTTTTTGACGTAACCGGCCAATTTGGAACTCTCGTTAATATATTCGTTTTTAGCTAAAGATTGCAAGAGCGCGTCTACAAAATTATAGTGTACTTCTTCGTATTGCATGGCTTCGTTCTCCAAGGCAGCTGTGGCAGCCGCTTCCTTATCGGTGGCTTTTTCGGAACGGAAGTAGACCTGAAACCCGTTTGCCTTGGAATCTTTGGTAGCGTTGATATGCAGAGAAACAAACAAATCTGCCTTAAAATTATTAGCTATCTTGCTACGATCGTAAAGCGGAATAAATACGTCCTTTTCGCGTGTAGATTTTACTTCAAAATTACCTTTTTTTAAAAGTTTGGCCAGCTCATTTCCCACCGCCAAGTTCCAATCTTTTTCGCGGTATTTACTGCGCACCGCACCGGGGTCTTTTCCACCATGACCCGGGTCCACCACAATGCGCATTTTTTTGTGCGCGGTAATGGCAAGCGGGTGCGGCTCGGCTTTGATAACCGGCGCAGCAGCGGGCGTTTTGGGGGCGGAAGGTTCCGGCTTACTTTGAGCGGCCACAATTTCCGGTTTTTCTACGGGCACTTGGGTAACAGGGGTATCGTCCGTAGCCCCCAGTACCATTTCTTCAAAATCATCTTCTTCTAGTACAGAAGGGCTCTCCACCTCTGTTACTGGCTCCGGATTGACCGCTGTAATAGATAGCGGATTTGGTTCGGGCTTTATGATAGGGGAGGGTTTCTTCGCGGTGGTGGGCACACTGGGACTAGCTGCCTTAGCCCCCGCCCGGAATACCAATTTCCCGTCTTCTGCCGGCGTAAAACTCCAATGTTTGGCTTGGCTACCTAAAATAACTTTTAGCTCCGTATTGGAACGTGCTTGGCGTACTTGGATAGAAGAAATGTAATCTGTATGCAAGCGTTTGTAAGTATCACGCTTTAGTACAGTATCTTTCAAAGTAACCAACACCGTATGTACATTGGATTGGTTGGTGGTATATTCCACTTCTTTTTGGGTATCAAAAACCAATAAATTATCTTCCGGGTTGAGTACGGTATCCGTTAGTTCCACATTGTAACGGCGTTCCACAATGAACTGATTGTTTTCAAATGAAATATATCGGTTAACAGCTAACTGAAAAGAAGGAAGCAGAAATACATCTACCGGGCTCATAAGCTGCCCTCCACGGATAATAACCTCACCGGGCAGGGGCACATGTTTACCGTTAACAATTACTTCGTTTAAGGAAGCGGTTAAGATGGCAAAGAAACCCTTGGAAGTAATTTTGGCTTGCTTGGACGTGGCAAACAACTCCACTTGCGCGCCTAACTTGCGTGCCGTACGTTGTACGTCTACATAGGTAACACCGTTTAGTTCAATGGCACTTACATATCCGGCAGAGCGTCCTTCCTCTTGGAAGTACACTTTCCCTTGTGCATGTCCTAAAACGGCTCCTACAAGTAGCAGTCCGCTTAACACCCAAGACTTTATACGTTTCATAACCCTTGTTACGTGCTGGGATATATTCCCCGCGCTATTATTCTAGCACAATCTTGTATTCTTCCCACGCCAACTGCGCGTCCGCCTGGATTTTAAGAGAACGATGAATATTGTTTTCAATATCTTCCTGGTGACGGCGCAAAGCTTCGGCTAAAGAAGGGTGTAATACGACCCGCAAATTTCCACCGGGGCGGCCATGCGTTAAATCGTAAATTTCACGTTGGATTTTAATGCGCATACTTTCCGCCGATAACACACGTCCCGAACCATGACACTGCGGGCATTCTTCGCTAATAAAACTACCGGTACTGGCACGTTTGCGTTCGCGCGTCATTTCCACCAGCCCCAATTTAGTAATGGGCAAAATGCGGATCTTGGCGCGGTCTCCTTGCACGGCACGCGAAAGAGCTTCCACCACCCGGTGACGGCTGGAGGCTTTACGCATATCAATAAAGTCAATAACAATAATCCCGCCGATATTACGCAAGCGGAGTTGGTGGGCAATTTCACCCGCGGCTTCAATATTAGTCTGCGTGACGGTTTCTTCTTGTGATTTGCTGCCGGTAAATTTGCCGGTGTTTACGTCAATTGCACACAAGCTTTCGGCCTCTTGAATAATAATACTTCCCCCATTGGGAAGCGGCAATTTGATTTTGCGCAAATTATCAATTTCCGGCTCAATGTTATACGCTTCAAAAATAGGTGTTTTGCCTTTGTAAAGTTGCACGCGGTTGGCTAAATCGGGCGAGTTTTTCTCCACAAAATCTTTCACACGCTCGTAGTCTTTTTTGTTGTCTAACAAATACACTTTGGCATTTTCGGATAGCACATCACGCGCTACTTGCAACACCGCGTCCATATCTTCGTGCAACAAATGCGGTCCATGCACAGATTCAAATTTCTTAACGATAGATTGCCACTGACGGTAAAGATATTTAATTTCCCGTTCCAATTCATCTTTGGTGGCTTCTTCGGCTTCGGTGCGGACAATGCACCCCATACCGTTTAGGTGTTTGTCGGCCAAATCTTGGATTAAATCATTTAATTTGTGGCGCATTTCGGCATCTTCAATATTTTTAGAAAGCCCCACAAAACTTTGATTGGGGGTCAACACCAAATAGCGCCCGGGCAACGTAACGTCCATGGTTACTTTCATCCCTTTGGTACTAATAGCATCTTTGACTACTTGCACCATAACTTCTTGCCCTTTTTTAAGCACCTTATCAATGTTCTTTTTATCTCCGCCAATTACGTCGGAAATATACAAATAAGCATTTTTTTCGTAACCAATATTTAAAAATGCGCTGGAAATACCGGGCAGTACATTTTCCACCACCCCTTTGTAAATATTGCCTACAATGTTCAAGGCGCCGCGCCGTTCCCATAACAACTCATTAACGCGGTCATTTTCCAAAATAGCAATACGTGTTTCTTCAAACGAAGTGTTCACAAGCACTTCTACCGTTTTCTTTTCTTCTTCGGTTACAACTTGAGTCATATAATAAATCCTCTCTTAGACTTACAACAGTCTTTAAATTAGGTGCAGGTTGTTTTCACTATCCGTCCAATACAACCCTTGCCTGGTAATGATGAAACGTTCCCCCGCTTCCTCCTCGGTGACAGGCACTTCTATTCCCAGCCACGCACAGATTACTTCTAGCGGGTTGATCCATTTTTCTGCCACACGTCTTAACATAAGCAAAACCTTGTCCGGGCCGAGCGTTTGGACGCTATGCACAAACGGTTTAATATCGCGGGTAAAACTCATCCCGTTTTCGGCCTGTTGAGTTACTTCCAACCGACTGGCAGAAATATAATTTTCAAACGTCTGCCGGGGCGCATACGAAGCAAAATCTCCGTTTACTTCATACGCCGCCACGTCGGCCAGTTGTTGCACTCCCGCCAAGGTAAAGGGGACGCGTTGGGCGTCCAAAATAGTCAACCCTTGCGGTTGGCAAGCCACCAGCTGTTCGCGCACTTTTGACGCACTAACAGACGAAAACAAGTATATGTCCACATATTCCCGCGCGGCAAATTGTCCGCGTTTGACACTCGGGCCATACGCAATACGCGGCACGTTTGGATTTTGTTTCGCGCGCGCGAACGGCAAACCGCTTGTCATAATCATGTGGCGCAATGTTCCCACCATATCGGCGCGCCCGGGGGCATCTGCCGCTAAGCGGAACACTATACGCATTTTATAAATTTTTGACGGTTTTATCATCTTTTTTATGCTCCCAACCGCCGCGCATGTACCGATTGTACCACCCCTAACGCCCATAAACTAGCTACCAGGTTAGACCCTCCGTACGAGATAAACGGCAGCGGAATCCCCGCCACCGGTACAATGCCCAAGAGCATTCCAAAGTTTACCAACATATAGGTTAAAAACATCCCAAAAATACCTGCACAAACCAAATAACCATACCAGTCACTGGATTCATACCCAATGACTACAATACGCCACAAAATCAGTAAATAAAGCCCCAACATCAAAAACATACCCCAAAGCCCTAATTCTTCCCCGGCTACGGCTAAAATAAAATCCGTATGTTTTTCCGGCACAAACCCCAAGCGAGATTGTGTTCCCGAAAATAACCCTTTTCCCAGTACCCCGCCGGAACCCATGGCAATTTGCGCCTGCAGGACGTTATAACCGGCCCCTTGCGGGTCGGCCTCCGGAGCCAAAAAGGTTTCCACGCGTTTGCGTTGGTGAGGTTTCATGTGATTTTCCAACAAAATTCCGCCAAAAAGCCCCGCCAATATCATAAGAGTAGCCAATACAAAATACAACGTAGGCAAAAAGATACGCAATTGCTTAAAAAACCACCACGTTAACCATCCCAGCCCCGCCACTAAAAGAGAAAAACCGGTCATATACCACCCGTTGTGAGCAAGCTGATAAAAAACAGAACCTAACCACGTTTCAGCAAGCTCTGGGCGCAAGTACAAATAAGTCCAAGAAATGGTAAAAAATCCGGCGACTCCCACAAACAAAGCACCTAACCCCAAGTAAAATAAGTTGGCCCCGGCACAATAGAGCAGTACCACAATCGCCGGCAAGGTAACCACTACCGAAGAGAAATCCGGTTGCATCATAATAAGGCCAAAAATAGGAATTAGCAAGAAGCCCAACCCCACTAGCGTAGAAGTATCATAGACTTTCCGGGCTCGACGGTCCAAAAAGGCTGCCACCACCAGTAGCGTACAAATACGACAAATTTCCGAGGGCTGCATAGAAAAGAAAGGAAGCACAAACCACGAACGGCTCCCCCGCTGATACGAACCAAATAACAAAACTCCAATTAACAACACCAAAATCAAACCGTATACCCATTTCCACTGTTCGTTGTAAATTTGATAATTAAAACTCCACCCCACCGCAAAAGCAGTAAGTCCTAACGGCAAAGCTACCAAATGTGTACGTACGATAGCATTGGACCACGATAAACTATTTACCGCAGACATAATGCATAACGCTCCCAACAAGACAAGCCCCAACATGGCGTAAAACAAAGGCTTATCCATTTTTTCGCGGGCAGATTCGCGTATCGTTCTAAAAACAGCCATCCTATTCCTCTATGTGTGGAGCAACCGGTTCCGCAACTTGGTTAACATCAAAATAAGCTTCCAGCATCGCGCGGGCTACCGGCCCGGCGGCGGAACTGCCCCCTTCTCCAAATTCTATAAAAACCGCCAAAGCAATGGAAGGTTCTTCCCCTTCCCGTCCGGCAAACGCCATAAACCAACCATGGTCCGGCCCATGCGGATTTTGAGCTGTACCTGTTTTGGCATACACATCCAATCCTTTGATTTTAGCGCGGCGTGCCGTTCCGTCGTCTACCGTATGTTTAAGAGCTTTATACAGGGTATCATACGTTTGCGGTTTCAAATCAGCTCGTTGTAAAATTTCCATTTCCCCCACTTTTTGTTCCTTCCCGGTTTGGTTGTTGACAATTTTATCTACATAATACGGCCGGTAAACGTTCCCGCGGCTAGCCAAAGCCGCGGCAAATTGCGCCAGTTTAATGGGAGTTACTAATAATTCACCTTGCCCAATGGATAAATTCAAAGTGTCTCCCACAAACCAATATGTTTTGTTACGGGCACGACGGGTAGGGCCGTAGAGGTTGCCAGCTTTTTCTCCGGGCAAATCAATCCCCGTTGGTTTACCGAACATAAATTTGCGCTCCATGCGCTCAATGGGAGCAGGCCCCATGGCGGCTGCCACTGCATAAAAATAAACATCACATGAGTTGCTCATCCCGTCAAAAAAATCCACCGGTCCATGTATTCCCCAACATTTAAATACGCGCGGACCGGAATCATATTTACCGGTACAATTTATTTTGCGGTGAATATCTATATCGCCCTCTTCCAGTATGGCGGCCCCGGTAATAATTTTGAAAGTAGATGCCGGGGGATAAATCCCCTGTATTGCCAAATTATATTCGTTAATACGCTTAGCGGAAGCAGGGATTTCCTGTCCACTATAGGCCACAAAAATATTAGGGTCATACGCAGGAGCACTTGCTAGCGCAAGCACAGCACCGCTGCGCGGATCCAACGCCACCGCCGCTCCGCGCCCGGTTTTGGAATTTTTAAGAGCTTCTTCAGCGGCCTGTTGAACTTTGAAATTAAGGGTTAAATGCACGTCACTACCAGGGCTCCACTCTTTATCCTGAATAATACTTTTTACACGTCCGCGGTAATCTACTTCCAAATATACGCCGCCGTCTTTGCCTTTGAGTTGTGTTTCAAATTTTTGCTCAATCCCGTTCTTGCCGATTTTAGCGTTTAGACGGTACCCCAATCTCGGGTCCCGCTTGCGCCATTGTTGGTCCGTCATACTGCCGATATACCCCAACAAATGGCTTGCCAAAGAACCGTACGGATAATCCCGCTTGGACTCTTCCAGTAAATAAATATCTGGATAGTATTGTTGAAGTTCGCGCAAAGCAACACTGTTTTGCGTAGATAAATTTTCTGCCAAAGAAACGGCTTTCCCGCTTTTGCCACCAGCCTCTAGTTTGGTAAGCAACTGACTTGGTTCCATGTGAATATACGGCGCAATATCCGCCGATAAACGCTCCAAATAAGGGCGTTCCTTAGAGCCGGAACCTAAATAGTACAAGCTAAACGCGGGCGCGTTGGAAGCTAACGCCACTCCATCTGCCGTAAACACACGCCCACGGGGAGCGGTTTGGTATAAGATTTGGGTACGGTTACGTTCGGCCAATTCCACATAATTGCTATGATGCAACACTTGAATATCAATCAACCGTAACGCTACGATACCCCCTGCCAAGGCAGCCCACCAAAAAAGCGTTTTTAAACGTGTGTTAAAGTGCTTTTTGTTAACCGCCATGCTATTTACACCTGTTTTAAAATAGAAGAATAATTTAGGACACGGCGCACCCACCAAAATACAACGGGGGCGCATAAACCGTCTATCAAAGACCCACCTAGCAAACTAAAAAACCCAGGCCAAACACTCGCAGAAGCAAATACAAACACCAAAAGCGTGTTTAAAATCCCTGCTAACCACGTCAGCGCAAATACGGCTACCATTTGCGGGAAGGGTTCATCAAAATCAAACCGAGGGGCAATATTGCAAATTAAACAAGCACATACCGTAAACGTAAAAGCGTTATTACCAAAAAGTTTTGTACCAAAAAAATCTAAAAACAGGCCCGATACAAAAGCTAAACTGTATGCGAACGGTAATTTAAACAAAGCACAAAAGGCTGTTACAAACACTAGCAAAATATTTACGCTCACGCCAAAGCGAGCAAAAAAAGACGCAAAAGCCCAATGGAACACGGTAGCGCACACAAATAAAAAAATAAGTTTTAATGCATTAACCATACTATTTACCTAAAATTACAAATACTTCTTGCACAGCCTCGCTACGTACCTGGGGGGTTATCTCTACCGTAAGCGAATTCTGAAAAGCGGTACTTGGGTGCACGCGGCTTACTTGCCCCACTAAGATACCTGCCGGGAACACACTGCTGGATTTGGAAGTATACACCCGTTCTCCCGTCTCTATCTGCGTTAAAAGGGGCAAATACTTAACTTGCACCGCACGTGGCCCGGCCCCCACTAACAGGCCTTCGCCTTTGTCTTTTTCTAAGCGAACAGCCGCCGAAAATTCTTCATCACGTACCAAAAGCACTTTGGCGGTATTTTCATTGACTTCTACCACTACTCCTGCCAAAGCGGCTTGCTCGTCTTGCACGGCAATTACGGCACTTCGCTCTTTGATCCCTTGGGAAGCCCCTTTATCCAAAATAATACTATTCCATTGGCTAGGCTCACGATAGGCGACTTTCGCCCATACTCCCTTCCAGGGTTGTTGGGATTGTAATTTTAACAGGGCCGACAAACGCTCATTTTCCGCAAAAACTTCTTGTGCTTGAATGGCAGATAAACGGGCGTTTTGTATTTCCTGTTTGAGAGATTCGTTTTCCTGGTGGGCTTGTAAAAGTTCCTGTACCGTTTGGCTCACTCCCTGCGCATACTGTACCGCGCTATGGGCCACCCGAACCTGCGGAATAAAAATATACGCCATAACGGCTTTAACGGAAGAAACAAACCCATCTAAGGGCAATATCATGAGCAGAAAAGAAACCAACAAAAAACCTACCGGCAACAAATAACGCCGCCGATAGTGCCCTGTATAGGTTTTAAATGAAATTGGATGCTTAGGCGTACTCATGCCACAGGCCTCTTAAAAATTCAAAAACGGACACCGTCCCCAAAAGAACTGTGCCCGTTTTTGTGTAAAACGAATGCTAGAACGATTTGCGATGGGAACCAAAGAAATGATGTCCTCTTTCGCTAAGTTGTTCTAAGTATTTGCCCGTACCTAAGGCCACGCAATTAAGCGGGTCAGCGGCACGATGAACGGGTATATCCGTTTCTTTGCGGATCAGTTCGGTAATCCCTCTAAGCAAGCTACCTCCTCCTGCTACCATGAGCCCGCGGTCTACTAAATCGGCCGCAAGTTCGGGTGGGGTTTCTTCCAACGTGCTCTTAATAACATCTAAGATAAGGCGCACCGGTTCCATAAGAGCCTGACGGATTTCTTCCGAAGTAACCGTCAGCGTGCGCGGCAAACCTTGTGTCTGGTCGCGCCCTTTTACTTCCATGGATTTTTCTTCTTTTAGAGGATAAACGGAACCCAAATTAATCTTTACTTCTTCCGCTGTAGTTTCACCTACGATTAAATTGTATTTCTTGCGGAAATATTGGACTATGCACTCCGTCAGTTCGTCTCCCGCCACATCAATCGATTTGGCAACTACCATACCGCCCAAGGAAATGACGGCCACTTCCGTAGTACCTCCACCAATATCCACAATCATACTGGCGTGCGGTTCGGCCACAGGCAAATCGGCACCCATGGCAGAAGCCATGGGCTCTTCGATTAAATATACTTCACGGGCACCTGCTTGACGGGCCGCATCATCTACGGCACGGCGTTCCACCCCGGTAATATCCGAGGGGATCCCAATGACAATCCGGGGGCGCAGCAAACTACTGCGTGTATGCACTTTACGAATGAAATAACGGATCATCTCTTGCGTCACTTCAAAGTCCGCAATGACCCCGTTTTTCATCGGGCGCACGGCCACAATGTTGGCAGGCGTTCTGCCCAACATTTGCTTGGCTTGCTTACCGACGGCTTTTACTTCGCCGGTTTCTTTTTCCATGGCTACTACGGACGGTTCATTAAGCACAATGCCTTTGTCTTTTACATAAATAAGACAGTTGGCAGTACCTAAGTCCATCCCCAAGTCCGATGAAAACAGCCCCCCCAGATAGTCTAGTACCATAAATTAGTCCACCAATTTAACAATGGCTACTTGCGCGTTGTCGCCTTGGCGCAAGCCGGCGCGGTAAATGCGGCAAAAACCGCCGGGGCGGCTTTCATAGCGAGGGGCCAACACATCAAACACTTTCTTGACGGCGGCGGCGTCCTTGAGTGTATCTTTTACGGCACGTTCATTTTTCGCTTTGGCTAAGGTAATTAAACCTTCTACCACGCGGCGCACTTCTTTGGCTTTTTGCAAAGTAGTAGTCACTTCTTCGTGCAGAATAATGCTGGTAGCCATGTTGTTAAGCATCGCTTTACGGTGTGAAGCCGTTTTGCCCAGTTTTCTGTATCCGGTATTCTTAATCATACAAACAAATACTCCTTAAATTTTCATACCGAGCGATAAATTCATCTCGGCCAATTTTGCTTTAATTTCGTCCATGGACTTGGCCCCGAAGTTCTTAATCATGTTTAAGTCAGCTTCGGTCTTTTTCACTAAGTCACGTACGGTGTGGATATTTTCGGACTTCAAGCAATTAATCGAGCGGGAAGATAACTCAATAAATTCTACGGATTGGTTGAGCATATCTTCTTGTTTGCTCTGCGCGGCGGAAACGGCAGTCACCGGGGCGACTACTTCTTCCACAGCTTCATCGCTTACAGTTTTGACACCGGCATCTTCGCCTTCAATCGTGAAAATATGGAGTGAACCCGACAAGAGTACCGCGGCGCGGTGCAAAGCACGGGCCGGAGTTAAAGTACCGTCGGTCGTAATTTCCAAGATTAAGCGGTCATAGTCCGTTTTCTGTCCTACACGGGCAGGTTCCACGTCGTAGTGAACTTTTACAATAGGCGAGAACAACGCATCTACCGGGATAAAACCCGCCGGGCGTTGTACTTTGGCCAGTTCTTCACCGGCCATATAGCCTTTACCGCGGGAAATTTCAATTTCGATTTCCAACTTACCACCGGCTTCTAAAGTAGCCAATACCAAGTCTTTATTGATAATTTCCACGCCGTCCACTTCTTCAATATCAGCGGCGGTTACCACGCCGGGTTTGGAAGCATGGAGTTGCAAATACTCACGGTTTTTACCTTCCATTTTCACACGCAAGTGTTTGAAATTCAGCAAGATATTGATGACATCTTCACGCACATTGGGTACCGCGCTAAATTCGTGCACAGCACCGGCAATGCGTACCGCTGTTACCGCGGCGCCTTCCATACCGGAAAGCAAAATGCGGCGCAGGGAGTTGCCTACGGTGTGACCGTAACCGCTTTCGTACGGCTCGGCAATAAATTTGCCGTAGTAGTCAGAAGCGGTTTTTTCTTCTAACTGAATTTTTTGGGGAAGGACT
>CACXHA010000054.1 GCA_902767385.1 uncultured Elusimicrobium sp. | reverse complement strand
AATAAAAGATATTCCCGAACTTGTTTCGGGATCTTCAACGCTTGCCGTTTAGTTTGTTACGGCAACAACAAGCGTGGAAGACCCTGAGATAAATTCAGGGATAATAAACTAAGATTTCCATACCTTACTAGACAGATTTTGGAGGTTTTATGAATATTTTTAAATGGCTTAAAAATAAAACAGGCAAACTGCCTATTTCTTTGGCCCAAGCCGCGGGGATTACCGCAGTAGTGGGCGCCGCCGGTTTTGGCGCGATGAGCTTTTTAAGCTCTCCGGCAGATAACAATAACACTTTTTTGCCGCCTACTACCAACCAAGGACAGGTGGTCTATGTTTCCCAAAATGGGGGCGGTGGTCAGTATGAAGCTAACGGAGAGGTCGGCTCTTCATTTAAGGCGGCTCCATCGCGTGCTATTCAACTGGCCAACCAAGAGGCCGCCCGCCAAGCTCAAACTCGTGCTTTGGAAGAATCAGCCGGTCAGCAAACCTATCAGCAACCCGGGGACGAAGTCAACCCGCAGTTGCCCAAAGCTTATCAGCTTTCTAATACGGACTTGGGCCTGGGTATGGGTACGGGGGCCGATAAACAGTTAAACAGTTCTTTGGAAGCTTTTTCTACAATCCAAAATCAGTTAGCCGGGGTTACGCAAGCTGTAAATAATGTACAGGCACAAGCCCAGGGCGGGCAAGGTAATAAGCGGGGGACGGCCCCGCAAGGTAGTACGTCCGGTCAAACGGCGGCTCAACTGGCTAGTGCGACACGTAACTGGGGTAGTAGCGGTTTGACCCGTGCCGGAGGCGGAAGTGGGTCTTCCAATGCGTTTGTGCTCCAAAACAGTGGCAAAAATACAAGGGAAAAAGAGAGTGCTGCTGCGGTTGCACAGGCAGGGGGTGCCATTGCCCAAGCACAAGCCGCTATGGCGCAAATGCAAGAAGGAACTCGTATGCAATCCCGTGCCCATTTTGGTAGCTCCGAAGGATTAGGGCAGGACAAAGATGCCGCTTTGCAGCGTTCTCGCCGTTTTACCGGGAAAGGCAAAGATGAACTGACATTTATCCGCAAGCAAACCGCGGCGATTAACGCCAATAAAACAAACGCCGCCAACGAAGGCGGAAACCCGTTTTTAGCCAGTGCCAAAATTTCGGGCGGGTTAACAGTAAACGGGGACAACGTTACTACCGGGCAAAGTTCCTCGGGCGATTTGAGAAGTATGACCGGGACTCAAATGAAGGGGATTAACTCAAAATTAGGTCAAGTGCAAGCGAATATGGATGAACGTGAAGCAGCCCGCGATGATTTAAAAAATTGGATGTGGCAATTGTTCACGACCGGTCTCATAGCTATTTCTGCGATTGCCGTATTAGTACTGGCGGCTAAAGCGGGTAACTTTATTTGGGGCCCCATTTTGTACGCTTTGGCCGGTATTTTAACAGCGGCAACATTGGCATACATTTGGGCGGGAGCTATTAAGCACATCACTAGTTATAACGGCATTTGTGGATCAGATGGATGGACCACTTTTGGCTGGGCTTTGTCCGGTATATTAACGGCAGGCGTCGGTTTGGCGTGGACGACTTTGCCCGGTAAATTAATTGGTGACAAGATTCCAAAACTTATTACAGCTGGTTTGGCTGTAGTCGGCCTGGGCAGTGTCGGCCTGGGGTTAGCAGATATACTTAAAAAAGGGGAAAACGTGGAATCTTTAGAAGAAAAAGAAAAATACCAACAGGGAGATGAAAAGTGAGCGGTATGGAGAATCAAATACCTTTTTCTAGACACACTTTATGGACGATACGTGCGGTATTGTTAGGGATTGCTGTATTGTGGTTTTCCTTGGGTATTTATTTGCATTATCAAGCAAAAGCAAGCCGAGCCAGGGTGGAGCAAAACCGCATTGAACAAAGCCGCCGTAACGAATTTCTGCGCCGTGGGGCGCAATATAGGCAGGAGTTGGATGAATTTAATCAAGGCGTGCGTTCGCGCAATGCTTTTGACGGGAGATAAAATAAAGTGTCCTTCCCGAAAGCAGTAGTCGGGAATCTACCACGCGGAAGTAGTTTAAGTAGTTGTAGTCGGGTATAATAAAAGATATTCCCGAACTTGTTTCGGGATCTT
>CACXHA010000053.1 GCA_902767385.1 uncultured Elusimicrobium sp. | reverse complement strand
GGCGTGGTTCAATGGTAGAACGCGACCTTGCCAAGGTTGAGACGAGAGTTCGATTCTCTTCGCCCGCTCCATTTAAAAGCCCCCTCTTTTGAGGGGGCTTTGTTTCTTACAAATTGCTATACAATTTTACTTTGTTCTTCTTTAGCTTTTTCCAACTCTTTATCTACCCGCGCGGCCAAGCGGCGCAATACGCTTTGTGTGTTCTTTTTCCACTCGCGTAATTCGCGCAACTGCGTTTGCAATTCTTTTAGTTCCAAGTTGCTTTGCTCTAAATTACGCAGCCGGTTTTTTAAAGACGCGTTCTCCCCCGCCAGTTCCTTTTGGCGGGTGAGTGTCTGCGTAATTAAAAGCTCCAGCTGTTTTAACTTTTCTTGCATTAGCGCAGTTCCGCCCCTACCTGGGTTTTAAGTTGTTCCACAATGCGCGTAAAAGCTGCGTCAATTTCTTTATCTTTGAGCGTTCCGTCTTTCTTGCTAAACGCCAAGTTAAACGTCACACTCTTTTTGCCTTGCGGCAAGTTCTTCCCTTGATACACGTCAATCAAGTGATACGCAAGCTCCACGTCCAGCGGTGTTTTGTCTAAGGCGCTGGTAATTTGCGCATAGGTTACGTCCTCATTTAATACCACAGACAAATCGCGCAAAGAAGGCGGAAACACCGCCACGTCAGCCGCCGGTTTAAAATCACGCGCGGAATAATTCTTTTCAATTTGTTTGGTAGCAAACTCAAACGCCCACACTTCGCTGGTTTTTACACCCATGGCTTTTAACGTAAGCGGATGTATTTTGCCAAATACACCGATTGCCTTGCCCCCTTGCACGATATCCATACTGATTTTAGGGTGCATATAAACGGGCACATTTTTAGAGGGCATAAACGTCACGTCCGCTTTTTGCAAAACCGTTTGCAACAGTCCTTTAAGCCAGTAAAAATCTACCGGCCGGCTGGGAAGCCCGAAGAATTTATTTTCTTCAATACTTCCGGTTAATACCCCGGCTACGGTATAATTTTCCACCGGAAACCCTTTCATATTTTGGAAAGTTTTGCTGGTTTCAAACAATTTTAAATCATTGTTTCCAAAGCGCAAATTGCTTTCTACATTTTTAATAAGCGAGGGCAGCAGCGTCGGGCGCAAATAATCCCACCCTTGCGCCAACGCATTTTTTACGCGGATACAAAACTTTTCGTCCGCGCCAAAAAGCTTCAACTCTTTCTCGCCGATAAAATCAATATTTTTGCACTCGCAAAATCCCGCGCCAATAAGCGCATTGGCGTAGATTTTGCCCAAGTCAATCCCTTTGGGGTTATCGGTAAATGTTACATGTGCCCGCGTAGCAGACACCGGGATTTGGTCATATCCGGCAAACCGCGCAGCTTCTTCGGCCAAGTCCCACTTGTGGTTGAGGTCTCTGCGGTGCGTAGGCGCCTGGAATTTCCACACCGCGCCGCTAGCGTCAAACTTGGCTGCCAAGCGGTTAAAAATATCTTTAAGTTTTTCGTCCGGTATATTTGCCCCTAAAATGGCGTTAATCTCAGCCGGGGTAAACTCTACGGTTTTATTCTCGAATTTTTGCGGATAAACGTCGTTTATTTCACTGGCGGTGCCGCCGCAAATTTGCACAAACAAATCACTGGCCCGTTGCATAGCCAGTAGCGCACCCTCAATATCCGTTCCGCGTTCAAAGCGTTGGGAAGAATCGGACGAAATGGCAAATTTTTTGACCGTCTTGTTAATAGTGGGCGGATTGAAATACGCCGCCTCAATAAAAATGTCTTGCGTATCGTCTTTAACGCCGCTGTTTGCGCCGCCCATAATACCGGCTAACGCGGTGGCTTTCTTTTCATCGGCAATCAGCAAGCAATTTTCGGTCAGTTCCAACTCGCGCCCATTTAAAACCGTAAATTTTTCACCGGGTTTGGCATTACGTACAATCACTTTGCCGCCTTCTACTTCGCGCAAATCAAACGCGTGGAGCGGGTTGCCCAACTCAAACATGACGTAGTTGGTCACATCTACTAGCGCATTTTTCGGGTTAAGCCCCATGGCGGCTAATCTTTCTTTCATCCACTCCGGCGATTCTGCATTTTTCACGCCGCGGATAATGCGCCCAATATAGCGCCCGCACCCTTCTTGGTTTTGAATTTCCACCGGTAGAGCAGTCCCTTCGCCTTTGATATTTTTAATTTCGGGCAATTTGACAGGTTTATTTAACAACACGCCCAACTCGCGCGCCACACCCAAGTGTGAAAGCAAATCAGGGCGATTGGAAGTAATTTCCAACTCAAAAACGGTGTCCGGTTTTCCGTAAAGTGTAGAAACGTCCGTTCCCAGTTCTAATTTTTCGTCTAATACCAAAATTCCATGCGCCCGGGTATGCGTAAGCCCCAGCTCGTCGGAAGAACAAATCATCCCTTCGGACTCTACCCCGCGAATTACCGCCGGCTTCATCACAATTTTGCCCAGCCGCGCTCCTACGCGCGCGAGCGGCACTTTTTGCCCTACGGCTACGTTCGGTGCGCCGCAGACTACGCGCTGGCTCACGCCGTTACCGCGGTCTAAAGTTACTAAATGCAAATGGTCGGAATTGGGGTGATTCTCAATTTGGGTAATTTGGGCTACATACACGCCTTCAAAGTCCGCCCCGGTCGTTTCTACGGAGGCTACTTCAATGCCCAAATCGGTCAGCTTTTTGGCCAACTCTTCGGGAGACAAATCCAACTCAATAAAATCTTTTAACCAAGAATATAGAATCTTCATACACTCTCCCTAAAATTGTTTTAGCAAGCGCACGTCATTTTCATAAAATGCGCGAATATCTTTAATGTTTAGCATCATCATGGCCAAGCGTTCCACGCCCATACCAAACGCATAGCCGCTAAACTCGTTAGGGTCAATGCCGCAATTTTTAAGCACGTTGGGGTGCACTACGCCGGCCCCTAACATTTCAATCCAACCGTTTTGTTTGCACACATTACACCCTTTGCCCTGGCAGAAAACACATTTCACGTCCACTTCTACGCTAGGCTCGGTAAACGGGAAGAACGACGGGCGGAAACGGATTTCGGCCTTATCGCCAAACAGCCCTTTCATAAAAGCGGTTAAATCACTTTTAAGGTCAGCCAGGCTGACATTTTTATCCACATAGAGCCCCTCAATTTGGTGGAACACCGGGCTGTGGGTAGCATCTAAACTATCGTTTCTAAACACACGCCCCGGCGCCATAATGCGCAGCGGCGGTTTGTGTTTTTCCATATACCGGCTTTGCACATTGGAAGTATGGGAACGCAGCACCAGCGGTGCTTTAGTATCCACAAAAAAAGTATCCTGTGCGTCGCGCGCCGGGTGGTGCAAGGGTACATTTAACAAATCAAAATTATGCTTTTCATCTTCCACCCAGGGTCCTTCGGCCCACTCAAACCCCAAGCGAGCCAAAATGGTGGTCATACGATCTTGCGCCACCGACAGCGGGTGCTTGTGACCGCAAGCTACCGGGTAACCGGGCAAGGTTAAATCAATATTTGTTTTACTTAGTTCGTCGTTAATTTCTTTGACAACAAAAAATTGTGCTTTTTCATCTAATACGTCCGTCAGTTCGGCTTTAAGGGCATTGCCCATGGGGCCGGCTTGTTTTTTATCTTCTATGGAAAAATCTTTCAGCCCCTTTAACAGTTCGGTAAGTGCGCCTTTGCGGCCCAGGGCCGCTACACGCAACTCTTCCACTTCGGCGGCGGAAGTAGCGGCACTAATTTTGGTTTTGTATTCTTGCGCGAGGGTTTCACACGCGTTTTTAAATTCTAAAATAGTCATAATATTATTATAGTAAATTCCGCACGCGTAACGCGTGCGGAATATCCTTACCTAAACCAAATCACTATTTAATCAGCACGCGGTAGTTTCAAACTAGTTTTGCGCAGTTCTAGGCGCATGCCGACGTAGCGTACGTACTAAGCGGCCCAACGGGCCGCAAGTACGTAAGGAGGCTCGCAACAACGAAATGCACAAAATTAGGAAGAAAATACAAAAAAAATGTAGAATGGGTTATATATGGCAAAAGACATCGTCCAAGTAGAAATTAAACGTATCCCTTTAGAGGTAGAAAACTCCGGTCTGGGCGGGATGGAGCTGACCGAACTGGCCTCCCAGGTGGAAGCCTACATGTTGCAAGTCCAAATGGACGGCGAAATTGACACCTTAAAACAAGCGCTTCACGCCGCATTACACTTTGCCGCAGAGGCGTACTTAAAAAGCCAAAATGAGGGCGGTAAACGCCAAGAAGAACTCAACCGCATGGACGAACTGATTTTGAAATTAAAATCTGCCCAAGAACTCAAATGATCGACGAAATAATGCCTCTTGCCGCGCGCCAAGCGCCTAAAAAACTGGAAGATTTTGCAGGCCAACCCCACTTACTGGGGCCGGGCAAGATGTTGCGCCGCTTGTTAGAGGCTGATATGATTAAATCGGCCGTCTTTTTCGGCCCGCCCGGTTGCGGCAAAACCGCTACGGCACGCTATATCGCTTCGCGCACGCAATCCTATACCGTAGAACTTAACGCCGCGGCCGCCGGCGTAGCGGACCTTAAAAAAGTACTGACCGAAGCTAAAGAGCGCGCTATTACTCCGTCGTTTGACGAGCGCCGCACCCTGGTTATTTTGGACGAAATTCATCACTTTAACAAAACTCAGCAAGATGTCCTTTTGCCCTCCGTAGAGCGCGGAGATATTATTTTAATCGGCATTACGACGGAAAACCCGTATTTCTACATCAACAACGCTTTACTCTCGCGCTTTTCGGTCTTTGAATTTAAGCCGCTGGGCGACAATGATTTACTTAAAATTTTAACCCGCGCCGCTGAGACCGAAAACGCCAAAATTGACAAAGAAGCGGCCGAATTTTTTATCACGCAAGCCAACGGCGACAGCCGCAAAATGTTAAACGCCGCAGAACTGGCGTTTGTAACTACCGCGCCCGATAAAAAAGGCAAAAAACACATCACGCTCAAAATCGCGCAGGAGTGTATCCAAAAACGCCACTTGCGCTACGATAAAAAAGGCGACGACCATTACGATATTATTTCCGCCTTTATTAAATCTATGCGCGGCAGCGACCCTGATGCCGCCGTCTATTGGCTGGCCCGCATGTTGGAAAGCGGCGAAGATCCTCGCTTTATTGCCCGGCGCATTTTAATCTGCGCGTGTGAAGACGTCGGCCTCGCGGAACCTTACGCCATTATGATTGCCCAAGCCGCCTTTGCCGCCGCCGAAGAACTAGGCATGCCGGAAATTCGTATCCCGCTAGCGCACGCAGCTATTTATGTATCCTGTTGCCCCAAAAGTAATTCCGCGTACCTGGCCGTAGATAAGGCCCTGCAAGAAGTGCGCGAAGGACGCTACCGCCCGGTGCCGGACCACTTACGCAGCGGTGGCAAAAACCGCGGCTACAAATACGCACACGATTTTAAAAATCACTACGTCAAACAACTCTACATGCCCGACCCGGTCAAATTCTTTGAGCCAGGCACCCTCGGGCGTGAAGCCGCGCTTATCCAAAAGCTCAAAGAACTCAAAGGAGAGTAAATGGAGCCCGAAGCCCCGTTTAGAGGTCAAGTTTTTACCGTTACCGCCCTCACGCTTGCCGTCAAGCAAATGATGGGCGGTGTGTTTCGCGATATTTTTGTGGAAGGCGAAGTCAGTAACTTAAGCGAATCTGCCAACGGGCACCTCTATTTCAACCTAAAGGACCGCGAATCCCTTTTAGCCGCCGTCATGTTCAAGTGGGATGCGCGTAAATATTCGTTAGAACTTCAAGACGGCGTGCAAGTGCGCGTGTGGGGCAGTTTAGACGTATATGCCAAGTCCGGCAAGTATCAAATTGTGGTTAAAAAAGTGGAAGCTCTTTCAAAGGGCAATCTCTATTTAGAATTTGAAAAACTTAAAAAGAAACTAGAAGAGGAAGGCCTTTTTGCGCAGCAGCACAAAAAAGAAATTCCCGCTTACCCCCAACGTATTGGCGTAGTTACTTCGCCCACCGGGGCCGCAGTACGCGATATTTTATCGGTGTTAAAACGCCGCAATCCACACTTGGAAGTATTTATTGCGCCTGTTTTGGTACAAGGGGACAAAGCGGCCCCGCAAATTGCACAAGCGATAGAAGATTTAAACCAGTTTACCCCTACTTTAGACGTTTTACTCGTGGGCCGTGGCGGCGGAAGTATGGAAGATTTGTGGGCCTTTAACGAAGAAATAGTGGCCCGCGCTATTTTTAAAAGCAAAATTCCGGTTATTTCTTGCGTCGGGCACGAGGTTGATTTTACCATTGCCGACTTTGTGGCCGATTTACGCGCCCCTACTCCTTCTGCCGCGGCGGAACTGGTGGTGCAAAATTCCCAAAATACCGCCGAGCAAATTGCCAATTTGCAAAAGCGTATGCTTCAAGCGGTGTCGCTATTTTATGAACGCTTTAAACGCCGCTTTGATTTAGCCGTCAATTCGCGCGCTTTTAAAAATCCGGAAATATTAACCCAAGATAAAGAACAACAACTAGACGAATTTTCCTTGCGGTTGGAAAACGCCTGGGCCAACAAACTAACCGATTTTTCACACCGCTTTAACGTGGCCCGCCAAAAATTGCGTGCGCTGGGTCCGCAAGCGGTTTTAAAGCGCGGATATAGCATTACGCGCAAGCAGGACGGCACCGTTGTCAGCCACACCGCACAAACAAAACCCGGCGAAACCATTTACGTACAAGTACAAGACGGTATGATTCATACGGAGGTCAAATAAATATGCCCAAAATAACCTTTGAAAAACAACTGGCCCGGTTGGAAGAAATTGTTGAAAAACTGGAAGCCGAACAAACCGATTTAGATTCTTCGGTAAAACTCTTTGAAGAAGGCATCACGCTATCTAAAGACTTGTCCCAGAAATTAGAAACGGTTAAATTTAAGGTACAAGAACTCAAAAAGAAAGGCGCACAACTTGTTGCCACGCCTTTTGATACGGACCTTGCCGAGGAAGACAATGGCGAAGAATAAACTCCGTCTGGACAACGCGTTGGTGGAACAAGGCTTTTTTAACAGCCGCAACCGCGCGCAGGCGTCCATTATGGCGGGGGAAGTGCTTGTAAATAACCAAGTGGAAACCCGCGCGGACCGTAATATCTTACCCGAAGACCAAATCACGCTCAAAGAAAAATCTTGTCCGTATGTTTCGCGCGGAGGCCTAAAACTGGCGCACGCTTTAACTCATTGGAACATTGATTTAAAAGATAAAACCTGTGTGGACATTGGCGTTGCCACCGGCGGATTTAGTGATTGTATGATGCAAGCCGGGGCCAAAACCGTCTATGGCGTGGACGTCGGCAAAGGGCAACTGGCGGACGAAATGCGCCGCTATAAAAATTTCATTTTTAAACCGGAAACCAACGCTCGTTACATGACACCCGATTTGTTTGACACATCCCCGCAGTTTGCCGCAGTAGACGTTTCTTTTATTTCGCTCACGATGATTATGGAGCCGCTGTTTAAGGTAATGGCTGCGCCCGCTGAAATTGTTTTTTTAATTAAGCCGCAGTTTGAGCTGACCCCCAAACAAGTGCCGCACGGCATTGTAAAAACCGACGAAAACCGCCTGCTGGCTATTAAACGGGTCCAAGATTTTTTTGAAGAAAACCTACGCCAAAAATTTAATGCTACCGCCGGCGAAGTAATTGAGTCTCCCATAAAGGGAACGCATGGTAATACGGAATTTTTGTGGCATGTAAAACTAAACAACCCCGCATAAGCGGGGTTGCCTTTATCTAAAAAATTCTTAAAACCGATAATTTAGTTTTAACAAAAAGGACAAATACCCTAATTGATTTTTTTCATGGATGACAGCACTGGCTAGCCGGTTATCCAAGTCAGCCCCAAATCCGCTGTAGCGCACTTCCAAACCCACCGATTTGTCCTTCCCTCTAAAGTTTGTTTCTATTCCAAGCCCCACAAAATATCCATAGGATAAACTTTTTTCTATCGGGGATTCTTGCCCATCGTTTGTTTCCCAGCGGTTGCGGGCCCAAGTAAGGCCCACCCCGGCCGGCACATACACCCGCACCGGCTGATACGGATTAATGTTAATTCGCCCCAATATCATCCCGTTCCACAAATCGGTTGCTGTTTTGTATTGTCTGTTGCCAATCCACTTTTGCGCATAAGTGCTATTTACGCCGCTTGCCTCTAAACCCACCCCCAAAAAATCGTGCACAAAGTAAAAAATAGATACCCCGTATTGTGCGCCCATTTTTCCCCATTTCATTTCTTCGTGGGTGCCGTTTAGGTCCACACTAAAAGCGTTCGCAGCCATAGGGGTGGCTCCCCCCACAAACAGAGAAAACAACGTATCCCCCTGTCGGATTCCCACGTCAATTTCATGTTCGGTATAGGCATTTTGCGCGTTTGCCAAAACCGTCAAAAATAACACGCTTAACAGTACAATGATTTTTTTCATACTAATTTTTTTACCAGCTGTTTAAATATTTCTCCGCGGTGCTCAAAACTTTTAAACTGGTCAAAGCTTGCACAAGCCGGGGATAACAATACAACATCACCTTGTTGGGCGTGTTGTGCTCCATACATTACCGCTTTTTCAAGCGTTGTACAACGCACGATCGGAAACACACCTCTAAGTTCCTTTTCAATTTTATCCATGCATTCCCCTATGGATAACACACATCTACAATGTTCTTTTAAGTAAGGAAGTAACACTTCGTACGAAGCGCCCTTATCGCGCCCACCCAAAATAAGCCAAATATTTTTTTCTTTCTCAAAACTTTTTAAGGCCGTAATGGTGGAATCCAAATTGGTGGCCTTTGAATCATTAATATAACTTACCCCACGCACCACCGCTACCAGTTCAATGCGGTGTTCCATCGCGTGAAAATCATCAAACGCGGCTTGCACATCTTGCGCGGTTGCTCCGGCGCGCAACGCCATTAAAGCAGCGGCCATGGCATTTTCTATGTTATGAATCCCGCGCAACTTGGGCGGACGCAAATGAGATCCTTCACTAAAGATAAGCTCATCTCCGTCATAAAACACATCGGTTTTCATCCAATGTTTCGGTTGGGCAGAAAATGCCCAAATCTCGCTTTTAATTTGTTCCGCTAGCTGTGCACACGCTCCATCGGCAGCATTTAATACGGCAATATCTTGTTTGGTTTGGTCTTTAAAAATGCACGCTTTGGCAGCAATATAATTTTTCATACCGCTATGGTGATCCAAATGGTCCGGCGTAATATTAAGCAACCCGGCAATATGCGGGTGAAAGTAAGTACTGTCTTCTAGTTGATAACTGGAAACTTCTATTACCAGTGCATCACCTGTTTTTACGTGGTTCACACACATTGAAATAGGCTTGCCGATATTGCCACACACGCTTACGGTATGCCCCAAATTTTCACGCAAAAATTTCTTTTCTAAAATCTTTCCCAACAACGTAGTTGTCGTCGTTTTTCCGTTGGTACCGGTTACGGCAAGTATTTGCACGTTCGGCGGCACAAACGATAATGCTACCTCTAGTTCACTAAACACAGCAATCCCTAACTCACGCGCTTTTAACAACACCGCGCTGCCTGGGAAAATACCCGGGCTTTTCACAATAAAATCTGCCAAAAACACCTGTTCGGTATGTCCACCGGTTTCCAAGGTAATATTTGCCGAGGGCTCCGCCAACGAAACGGTGTTTTCGTCGCTAATAAGCACCTCACACCCATGTTCCGCCAACAACCGCGCTACGGCTTGTCCGCTTTTCCCACCACCCAAAACGGTGGCTTTTTTATGTGGAAAATTAGCCAAATTAAACATATTTACTCCCTAAAAACGCACGCACCGTTTCTTGGTCGGAAAAATGCCGTTTTTCGGTACCGATTAGTTGATAATCTTCGTGCCCTTTGCCGGCAATAATCACAATATCTTCTTGTTGCGCTTCTTGCAACGCACGTTCAATAGCAGCTTTACGATCCGGCTCTATAATATAATTAGTGCACCCTTGCATGCCGGTCAAAATATCGTCAAAAATCTGTTTGGGGTCTTCGCAACGCGGATTGTCGTTGGTCAAAAACACATAGTCTGCCTCCTGGCACGCCGTACGCCCCATAAGCGGGCGCTTCGTACGATCGCGTTGACCGCCACATCCAAAAACGAGCAAAATACGGCCTTTTTTAAACGGACGGACGGTATCAAACGCACGCTGCAACGATTCATTGGTATAAGCAAAATCCACATACGTAAAAAAGTTCTGCCCTACGTCCACGCGCTCCATACGTCCCGGCACTCCGGGCAACGCCGCCAATCCTTGTACAATATCTTGCAAGTCAATTCCGTTTGCGTGCGCTGCTGCACAAGCGGCTAATGCGTTGTATACATTATGCTTACCCAACAAATTAATTTTCATCGGTACACCGTTAACCGTAAACGCCGTATGCGTTAAAAATTCTTGAATATTTTCCGCTTTAAAATCTGCTTGCATTTCCAACCCAAAGGTAACTATTTTTACACGCTCTTTAAACTGCGCAATCAACCTTTGTCCGTAGGGATCGTCTGCGTTAATGACCGCTACGCGGTTGGGTTTTAAGTTGGCCGGATCTGCCAAGTTTTCAAATAATTTCACTTTGGCGGCAAAATAATTTTCAAACGTTTGATGAAAATCTAAATGATCACGCTGTAAGTTGGTAAAAATAGCGGTGTCATACCAAATGTTGCGCACCCGCTGCAATTCCAACGCATGGGACGACACTTCCATCACCACGTCGGTACAATTTTCTTGTTTCATCTGCGCCAGTAACTTAAAAAGCGTAAGCGCGGCAGGTGTAGTGTTGGGGGCTTTGCAAATTTCCACGCCGTTGGCGCGGTAATTGACGGTACCCAATACACCAATTTTTCTTCCGGCCGTTTTTAAAATACTCTCCAGCAAATACGCAATGGACGTTTTGCCTTTTGTGCCCGTAATGCCCCACATGTGCAGATTGTCAGACGGGAAACCATAAAATTCATACGCGGCGTCGGCCATGTCTTTATCAATATCGTGGGAGTGAAAAAATGGAACCCCAAAATTTTGCGTAGCCGGTTGCGCGGAAACAAGTAACGCCGCACCGCGCCGGACAGCCTCGGGAATGAATAAATTGCCGTCGGCATTAGCTCCTTTGAGCGCAAAAAACACGCTCCCCTCCTGCACTTCTTGCGAGCGGAAGGTAAGCCCGGTAACCGTTAAATTATGTTGTGCTGCATACGCTAACACGTCACTTTTAAACATAGAAATATACTAGCAAATTGCTCCGCCGTAAAAAAGTGAAAAAAAGGCCTATTTTATTTTTGGGTAAGTGTGTCTAGTTGAGCGGCAAATTGCGCCAGGTGCTCGCGGATTTTGGGTTGTTTGGTTTCTAATAAGGGCAAAAGCGTGCTACGCACCCAATTACGACGGTAAATATCGTCAAAATTCGTTTGATCAGTGACGTGCGTAAGCTTATTTTGTTTTAAATACGTTTCTACGTCTGCGCGGGTAATGCACAACAAAGGCCGCACAATTTCCACCTCCGCGCATAAAGGCCGACGCAGCGGAATCCCCGCCAACCCCTGCGCTTTGGTGCCGCGCAATAAATTAAGCAAAAAAGTTTCAGCTTGGTCATCGGCATGATGACCTAAAGCTAATTTGGTAGCTCCCCATTTTTTGGCCACTTGCTCATAAGCTTTGTAGCGGGCTTTGCGGGCACCATGTTCCGGACTTAGATTTTGCTTTTTAGCGACAGCCCGAGCGTCCACTTTTTTAACAAATAGCAAAATATCCAACTTCTTACAAAGTTCTTTGCAAAATTTTTCGTCCGCGTTAGCAGCCCGCCCGCGTAGTCCGTGATTGACATGCACAGCCGCTAAAGCAAAATGTTTTTCTTTTGCCAAATACTGTAAAAAATGAAGTAAACAAACAGAATCTGCCCCGCCTGACAGGCCCACCAATACGCAATCTTTGCGCCCAAGTAGTTTGGAAGCAAACGTGCGCATTTTAGGAAGAACAGAGGCATTAAAGTTTTTTTTGGACATATAAAAAAGTATAATAAATTATAAGAGGTATTTGAAATGCAGAAAAGAATTTTAATTGTAGAAGATGAAGTCAGCATTATTGAGCTACTGTCACTGGTATTAATCCGCGAGGGATATGAAGTAACCTCGTGCCAAACCGGACGCGATGCTATCAATATGATGAAACAATTTCATCCGCACCTGGTCTTGCTAGACGTTATGTTGCCCGGGCTAGATGGAGCAGGCATCGTCAAAATTATGTCGCAGGATGAAAGCTTGTCTAATACCCCTGTGATTGTAACTTCGGCTTTGGTGGAATCCGCACCGATTTTCCGCCAATATCCCCAGGTAAAAGATTTCTGCTCTAAACCTTTTATTCTGACGGACTTAGTAGCCAAAGTTAAAAAACACATTGGCGATGAAATGTAAAAATTTCTAAAAGCAAAAACTGCCCGGTTCCACAAGCCGGGCGGTTTTTTATGGGTTTTTGCAAATTACAAAAACGCGTATTCTTTCCAAAAGTTATTTAAAACTTCATCCAAAAATAATTCTTTGCTAGTTTCACTACCTAAAATAGATTTTAGGCTGATACACGTCGTTCGCAGTCCGATCGGCAAGCGGTTATTTAGATAAATTCCCGCCCCCAGGAGCCACGTGCCCTGCTCGGTCTGTTCGGCTAAAATCCCCGCACATTTTTTCCAATTGCGTGCCGATTTATCATAACATAAAATTTCGCCGGATTTAGAGATTTTGGTTTTAATGCCCAACACATTGTTAATTACATCACTAATTGCGTTGCTCATGGCAAGTGTAAGTTTTTGAGATGAAATTTTAGCTTGCGGATCTAAGATAAGTGTAAAATACACGCCCCCTTCCCCAGCGTAAAAAGAGTCCCCTTTTTGCCCGAAGGCCTGTGTTTGGTGGCACGCCAAAATCAGCGTACCATCTGTTTCCGTAGCCGCTAAGCTACGTGCCAACCCTTGCGTGCTGGAAGTTTCTTCCAACCCGATCACTTTTTTAACTGTTTTTAAGGTAATTGTTTTTTCCATACTTATATTTTACTATTTTAATTTCATTTGTTTGAGTTCAAACAACCGGTCGCGCAGTTCTGCGGCCAATTCAAAGTTTAGCGCATCGGCGGCATCACGCATTTGTTGCTCCAAATCTTTTTCCAAATGTTTAATGTTTTTAGCCGTCGGTTCAGGTAAACTTTCGCTTAAAATTCCAAACGCGCTAGTTTGCGTTTTGCGTTCAAATTCCTGCAAATCGGCCTCTGTTTTTTGAATGGTTTTAGGCGTAATATGATGTTCTTTATTATACGCCTCTTGAATTTCCCGCCGGCGGTTCATTTCGTTGAGGGCATATTTAATGGAATCGGTTTTCCGGTCTGCATACAAAATTACTTCGCCCCCCACGTTACGCGCCGCCCGGCCGGCAATTTGAATAATCGTGGTCGTATTTCTTAAGAAACCTTCGTTATCGGCCCCTAAAATGGCCACTAGTCCCACTTGCGGGATATCAATTCCCTCGCGCAAGAGGTTAATTCCCACCAACACATCAAATTCGCCCTGCTTAAACTGACGCAAAATTTCCACCCGTTCCAATGAATCAATTTCACTGTGCAAATAACGCGTTTTGATTTTTTTGGTAATAAAAAATTCACTTAAATCTTCGGCTGTTTTTTTGGTAAGAGCCAACACAAGGGTCCTCTCTTTCTTTTTAGTGTGCTGCTCAATTTTTTCTACCAAGTGGTCAATTTGTCCTTGCGTAGGGTGCACAATCACTTCCGGGTCCACTAAACCCGTCGGCCGAATTACTTGTTCCACAATATGGTTCCCGCTGACGGTTAATTCATATGGGCCGGGCGTAGCCGATACAAAAATAGTGGCGGGCAATAACTTTTCAAATTCATCAAATTTAAGCGGCCGGTTATCCAAGGCCGAGGGCAATCGGAACCCAAAATCTACTAACATCTGTTTGCGGGCGCGGTCGCCGTTAAACATACCGCGCACTTGCGGCAGCGCCACGTGGGATTCATCCACAAACATCAAGAAATCTTTAAACCGTTTAAAATAATCCAACAAGCATTGCGGGCGTTCCCCTTCTTTCCGTCCGTCAATATAGCGCGAATAGTTTTCAATTCCACTGCAAAACCCGGCTTGCCGTATCATTTCCAAATCATACTGCGTACGTTGTTTTAACCTGTAAGCTTCCATTTCTTTGCCCTGGGAAATTAGCTGGGCATGGCGGAATTCCAAATCTTTTTCAATTTGCGCAAGTGCATTTTGTGTATCTTCGTCCGTCGCCACAAAATGTTTGGCAGGATAAATCCACGCCTCAGTAAGTTCGGCAAGCACATTGCCGGTAATCGGGTGAATTTCATAAATATGGATAATGGTTTTCCCGGCAATTTCCACGCGAATCGCATTTTGCGAATACGGTGTCATCACATCCGTAAACGGCCCGCGCATACGAAATTTCCCTGCCGTAAATTCCAGTTCATCACGTTGGTATTGAATTTTAATCAAATGCCCGGAAAGCTGCCCGCGGGTCATTTCGGCACCTTTTTTAACATAAATACGCATCTCGTTAAAACTGTCCGGTGAACCGATATTGTAAATGCAGGACACAGAGGCCACTACAATCACGTCTTTGCGGGTAAGCAAAGAAGTCGTGGCCTTCAAACGCAGTTTATCAATTTGCTCATTAACGGCAGAATCTTTTTCAATGTAAGTATCTGTCTGTGGAATATATGCTTCCGGTTGGTAATAATCGTAATAAGAAATAAAATATTCCACCGCATTGTGTGGAAAAAACTGTTTGAACTCCCCATACAACTGTGCAGCCAGCACCTTATTGGGCGACAAAATAAGTGTCGGGCGATTTAACTGGGCAATTACGTTTGCCATGGTAAACGTCTTGCCAGAACCCGTTACCCCCAGGAGTGTCTGTCGCGTATCGCCCACCCGCACCCCTTTAACAAGTGCCTCAATGGCTTTGGGCTGATCCCCCGCCGGCAAAAAATTAGAAACAAGCTCAAACCGTTCCATAAATACATTTTACTTAATAAAAGTGCCCGTAACACAGTTCTACTAATTTTATATACTATTAGTAAGTTGTTATTTCCTCTGTTAAGGAGCCCAAACCAAATATGGATTGGAGTCTTGTCGTTAACTCGTTTATCGGTATTATCGCCATTTTAAACCCTATCGGTAACGTGCCGATTTTTTTGGAACATGTAGAAAACGAAACGCCTAAAGTACAACGTGCCGTTGCCCTACTTATGGCGTGTTCCATTTTTGGGTTGCTCCTTGTGTTCTTTTTATGCGGTAATCGCATTTTAACAATGTTTGGTATTACAATCCCCGCCTTCCGTTTGGCCGGGGCTATCATTATTCTGCGCGTGGGGTTACGCATGTTACAAGGGAAAAGCAAATTTGAAAATAGCGGAATCCAAACAGCTGCTTCTTCCGGCACTACATTTGACCAGGCCCGCAATAGTTTAAGCCACATTTTAGTACCGGTAGCTATGCCATTATTTATCGGCCCTGGCTCTATTACCACCGTTATCTTATACGCCGAAAAAAGCACCACTCTAGCCATGACCTTAAGTATGATTTTTGTGTTATTTTTAAGTGCCTGTATTGTGGGGATTTGTTTAGTAAGCGCCCGTTATATCTTTAGCAAAATCGGCCCGAACGGGACTCAAATTGTCATCCGCTTTATGGGTATGATTTTGTGTGCCATTGCTATGCAGTTTATGATTGACGGCATTGCTCAGTTACTCCCCGGCACCTTAAATGCGGACTTTATCCACGTGCACAATAGTTAACCTATGCCCAAACTTATTTTCCCTGTCGGCTACCAAAGCACTACCGACCTGCGCCAAACCCAAAAAGCCATTAAGCTAATTAAAGACACGTTTGAGTCCAAACTGGCAACAGCTTTAAATTTGCAACGCGTTTCCGCCCCTTTGTTTGTGGAAAAAAACAGCGGCCTTAATGACGATTTAAATGGAGTGGAACGCCCCGTTAGTTTTGACGTAAAGCAAACCGGTGTAGAGGCCGTTATTGTGCACTCACTTGCCAAATGGAAGCGGATGGCGCTTAGATGGTATCGTTTTACACCGGGAACCGGGCTTTATACGGATATGAACGCTATCCGTCGTGACGAAGAAACCGACAATTTACACTCTATCTACGTAGATCAATGGGATTGGGAACGAATTATTATGCCGCAAGAACGCAACGTAGAATTTCTGCAGGAAACGGTCCGTAAAATTGTGGGCGTTTTAATAGATACTTTGGCTGAACTCAAAAAAAGTTACCCGCAAATAAAAACGCGTATTACACCGAAAGTCCATTTTATTTCTACGTTAGAATTAGAAGAGAAATATCCCTCTTTAACCCCCAAACAGCGCGAAAAAGCCGTTACGCAGGAATATGGCACCGTATTTGTCAGCCAAATAGGCGCTCCGCTTAAAAATGGTCTTCCGCACGATGGGCGCGCGCCGGATTATGACGATTGGCAATTAAATGGCGATTTGTTGGTTTATAATGAAGTTTTGCAAGATGCGTTTGAAATTTCCTCTATGGGAATCCGCGTGAATGCACAAAGTTTAAAGACCCAACTGGAAGCAGCACATTGTTTGGACCGTTTAAAATATCCCTACCACCAAAAGATTTCCTCGGGGCAACTCCCGCTTACCATTGGCGGCGGTATCGGTCAAAGTCGTTTATGTATGCTGATGCTCGGTAAAGCCCATATTGG
>CACXHA010000052.1 GCA_902767385.1 uncultured Elusimicrobium sp. | reverse complement strand
TTTAGAAATCTGTTGCGTAGGAACGGTTTGTTCGTACGCTTTGGCGGCCCGTTCGGCCCAGCGTTTGGTAATGTTTAACGCTTCGCGCGCGTCATGTTTAGAGGGGTCTTTGGCGTGGATACACACGTCCAGCATGGTCCAAATGTCCGAGCCAATTTCACTTTCAAAACCGATTACATTTTCGGGGGTAAATAAATGCTTGCTACCGTCGTGGTGGGATTGAAAAGTGACGCCTTCTTCTTTAATCTTGCGGAATTTGGGCAAACTATATACTTGAAACCCGCCCGAATCGGTCAAAATACTGCCGTTCCAATGCATAAATTTATGAAGTCCGCCCATTTGCGCAAGTAGTTTTGTAGTGGGACGTAAGTATAAGTGGTAGGTATTGGAAAGCAAACACTCCGCGCCGGCATTTTTTAAATCTTCATCCGTAAGGGCTTTTACACACGCTTGGGTAGCTACCGGCATAAATACAGGGGTATGCACGGCACCATGCCGGGTATATAAGATACCGGTGCGCGCACGCGAATTTTTATCCTTAGCCAGTAACTGAAACGGAGCTTGCATATTTAAATTTTACCATATTCCCTTTTTTGTTACCAAAACTAACTTATTTTTGCTATACTGATTTTATAGATTTGAAGAGAGGTGTTTTATGAGCGAAGTAATTTTGACTGATGCCAATTTCGAAACAGAAGTTTTGCAATCTAAAGAACCCGTATTGGTGGACTTTTGGGCCACCTGGTGCGGCCCCTGCCGTATGTTGGCCCCAGTAGTGGAACAATTAGCCAGCGAATATGCCGGCAAAGTAAAAGTCTGCAAGTTAGATGTGGACCAAGGCATGAACACCGCCGGGAAATATCAAATTTCCTCTGTGCCCACATTAATTGCTTTTAAAAACGGGCAAATTGCGTTTCAAACAACGGGTCTTCAATCCAAAGAGGCCTTGTGTGCAAAATTAAACGAGATGCTTAAGTAACTTTTATTTTCCCGCCCCGTTAAGGGGCGGGGTATTTTTCACCCGCCTTACCTTTCCTCTGTTATGACACAACCCACTCCCCAGTTTTATTTGATTGATGCGCACGGTTTTCTGCACCGCAACTACCACGCGCTTCCTAAATTGTCTACTTCCACCGGTTTGGAAGTGGGGGCGTTGTACGGGTTTTTGCGTTGGCTGTTAAAAATGATTAAAACCCAGCACCCTACGTATGTGGCGGTGTGTTTTGATTCTCCCGGCGGTTGTGCCCGGCGCAAAGCGTTGTTGCCGGCCTATAAAGCCAACCGCGATAAACCCGATGATGCGTTAGTGCGCCAACTTAATTTAGCGCGCGATATGGTCAAACAATTGGGTTTAGCGGTGGTTGCCCAACCGGGGATTGAAGCCGATGACCTGATGGCCTTTTTGGCGCGGGAAGCCCAAAAAGCGCAAGTGACTAGTGTGCTTGTGACGTCGGACAAAGACGTTTACCAATTTTTAAATGAATATATTTCTATTTGGCCCTCAGGCAAAGACGCTATCAAAGGGCCCGAAGCCGCCCAAGAAAAATTTGGGGTATCGCCCAATTTCTTACCCGATTATTTTGCTTTAGTGGGGGATGCGTCGGACAATATCCCCGGAGCGGCGGGTATTGGCCCTAAAGGCGCAGTGGAGCTGATTAAAAAATTTGGCCATTTGGAAGACATTTTGCGTGCCGCCCACAACGGGGACCCGCAACTTAAACCTCTTTTAACAAAAAAATTACTCGCCAGCGAAGGCAATGCTCTGCTTTCTAAACAACTGGTAGTGCTGGACCGCAGTTTATCTATGCCTTTTAACTTGGCCGATTATGAGCTCCATTTAGCAGACGTCGCTGCCCTTGAAAAACTTTTTGCGCAGTATGAATTTAAAAACTTACTTGATTTAGTGCCACCTTCTTCCACCGCACAGCAAGGGGCGTTATTTGCTCAACCTGCCGCGCCCACACTGACGCTGGCCGACGCACTAAAACGGGCGCAAACATCCCCGCGTGTGTTTATCCATACCGATGAAGATTTACTGGTCGTGGGCCTTAACGCGCAAGAGGCCGCCATTGTGCCGTTGCAAGACGTGCAACCCTGGGAGCTGGACCAAGTTAAACAAATTTTTCTAAATGATGCGATTGAAAAACTGGGTTACGATATTAAACTTACTTTGCGCTTGTTGGACCTAAATTTAAACGGCCACTTTTTAAATTGTTTTGACGGCCGGTTGGCACAATACTTATTAAATCCGTCGGGTGATTTAAGTTTTGCCGGTTGTGCGGCGCAGCACTTTTCCGTTACGGTGAGCGAAGAAGACCCGCATGTGTTACTAACCACCTATAATCAGCTGATTTGGCCGTTGCAAGAAAAATTGACTGAGGAACTTAAAAAAAGCGGTCAATATGAACTTTACAAAACATTAGAGTTGCCGCTTATGATGGTACTAGCGGATATGGAGTGGCAGGGACTGCGCATTGACCCGGGGTGGCTGGAAAGTTTTAAAGTACTTTTAGAGCAAGACATTACCCAATGCCAAGAAGCCATTGACCGCCAAGCCGGCTACCCGGTCAACGTCAATTCTCCCAAGCAACTAGGTACACTGCTTTTTGAACAGATGAAAATTCCGCCGGTGCGCAAAACCAAAACCGGTTATTCTACCGATGAAGGCGTATTGGAAGAAATTGCGCAAACTTATCCCATTGCGCGCGCCATTTTGGATTATCGTTCCAGCAGTAAATTAAAATCTACTTATGTGGAAAATTTACTGTTGCTGGCTGACGATAATAACGTGGTGCACTCGTATTTGGACCAAACCGGTACCGTAACGGGCCGCCTGTCCAGTTCCAGCCCTAACTTGCAAAATATTCCCGTCCGTACCGAAAAAGGCCGCCAGTTGCGCCGCGCCTTTTGTGCGGCCCCGGGCAACGTGCTTTTAAGTGTGGACTATTCCCAAATTGATTTGCGTGTCCTTGCGCACGAAAGCCAAGACCCGGTGCTGATTGAAGCGTTTTTGGAAGGGGGGGATATTCACACGCAAACGGCCTCGCAGGTGTTTGGGGTCATGCCGCTAATGGTCACGCCGCAAATGCGCTCTAGCGCAAAAGCTATAAATTTTGGTATCATATATGGGCAGGGTCCGATGGGCCTGTCCGAATCCTTGGGCATTTCTCTGCGCGAAGCAAAAGAATACATCGACAATTATTTTAAAACCTATCACGTAGTTCGTGAATGGATTGACAAAAATATTGCACTAGCCCGTCAAAACGGCTACGTAAAAACGATGTTAGGCCACGTGCGTTACTTGCCCGAGTTTAATATGGGGATCGGTTCCATGGCTAGTTTTGCACAGCGTGCAGCCATTAATACCATTGTGCAGGGCGGCTCAGCCGATATTATTAAAAAAGCCATGCTCGATGTATTTAACGCCTATCACAATACCCCGGTGCATATGGTTATGCAGGTGCACGATGAACT
>CACXHA010000051.1 GCA_902767385.1 uncultured Elusimicrobium sp. | reverse complement strand
TCGTATTTTACGCAGCGAAGTTACCAAGCAAGACAATTTGTTTCACGTCAACATTGTGGCTTCTTTTACCGCGCACGAATTTCAAACAGTTACCAAAGAGCTTTTGGAAATGCCCGAAGTACACAGCCTGTTTCAATAAAATAAAAAGTCATCCCCGAGTGTCTTTGTCGGGGATCTCCACCTTACTTATCATTGTACTTTTGTTTCTCTTAAAAAGCTTGCCTTTTTTTATGCTATTTTATAAAGTGTAAGGGTCAGTTATTTTACACAAGGAGACAACATGAAAAAACTAGCAATTGCCGTACTCGCAGTATTGTTTATCGCCCCAGCCGTTATGGCTAAAGACTGGGGTTTTGGCGTAAAACTCGGTGCCGGTCAAAACGATCCGAAATTTCTTAAAGATGCCTATGATAGCTCCCACAGAAACAAAGAGTTGGACAAAAGCCCTGCTGTATTTAGCTTAGAACTATTACATGAGTGGGCTTTAAACGACGAAGCCAACAAAATCGGTGCTAAAGTCGGTTGGGATATGTACGGCGAAAACAAAGCCAAAGAATGGCTAGGTGCTTATAATCAAGAAATCAAAGAAGAATCCTATTCTTTTCCGTTCACCGTGTACTACAAACGCGATAACGGCGTAAAAAACCTCTCTTGGTTTGGCGGCGTCGGTATTACAATTATGCGTTCCAAATTGGAAGCCACGGGTTGGAGAAAAGATGATTTATCTAAAACCAAAGTATTTCCGCACATCGTGTTGGGTGGCGAATATCGCTTTACCAACGTGTTTGCGCTTGGTTTAGAAGCTCGCTACAACATCTCTGCCAAAGTGAAAAAAGACGGCATTGTCTTGTCTGACCGCTCCGGCTTTGGTGCTGCTTTAACCGGACGCTTCTACTTCTAAACTTTGTTTAGAAATCACAAACACCCGCTATCAAAGCGGGTGTTTTATTTTTTATATTACATTACCAAGTGGATATTTTATCGTCAATAAAAACTTGCTATAATAGACCTAATGAAACTCTTATACGTCATCACTTCCACCGACGTAGGCGGTGCGGAAACAGCTTTAGTTCGTTTAGTTAAAACACTCTCCCCCCGTCACACCGTACGCGTAGTCAGTTTAAAAAAATGCGGTCCCTTAGCGGCCGATTTACAACAACTCGGCGCGTCTGTTACATCTTTGGAAATGACTGGCGCAGGGCTGGGGTGCGTTTCCCAATTAAAACGCGAAATCGAATCTTTTAAACCCGATATCGTACACGCTATGTTATTTCGTGCGATTGAATTTTCGCGTTTAGCTTGTGCGGGCCGAAATATTAAACTAATTACCACCCCTCATTTTGATTTATCCAAAAAACCGCTATGGATGCGCTGGCTGGACCGCACGCTTAAAAGCATAGATACCGTAAGCACAGCCGAATCTACCAGCACTTATAACTATTTGCGGGATGTTCAGCATTACCCCCCCCAAAAAACGGCTCTTATAGCTAATTCTGTAGAAAAATCCTTATTTTTTAAGGATAATTTTATTAAAGAACAAATGCGTCAAAAAAGGAGCTTTTTACCGGAGGATATTATTTTTTTAAGTGTCGCGCGTTTAGCCGCAGTTAAAAATTTTAAAATGCTTTTAACTGCTTTTTCCAAAATTCTCACAAACTGCCCACTTGCCAAATTAGTTTTAGTAGGGGAAGGGGAAGAACGTACTTCTTTAGAAAAATTTATAAAAGAAAAAAATCTATCAAAAAATATCTTTTTGGCAGGTTTTCAAAAAAATATAAATGACTGGCTTAATATGGCAGATGTTTTTGTATTACTATCCCGGGAAGAATCTTTGCCCCTCTCTTTATTGGAAGCCCAGCAAGTAGGGCTCCCCTGTATTGTCAGCAACGTTGGGGATATGCCTTTATATGTAGAACATGGAAAAACCGGTTTTATCTGCAACCCGCAAGATGAAATGATTATCAGCTGCCTTTTAACTGAATTATATGAAAATACAGCCCTGCGGCTCTCTATGGCAGAAAATGTATTAAAAAAGAGCACTAAAAAGGTAGATAGCGCTCAACAGTATTCACAGCTTTATCAACAAATTTTAGATTCAAGTTTTCACGTGAAAACTTTTCAGGAGAAATAATTTTATGGAAGCAAGACTATTTTTTGCAGCTTGTATTATGTATGGTTTTATGCTGCTGACGCGTTGGCTTAAAAAGCATAATAAGCTTACGTTGCCCGCTGTCTTTAACAAGTGGCATGCGGCGTTTTTATTCTTAATTTTAACGTGTGCTCTCTATATCTTTCTGTTTGTAATGAACGGGGGATTAGGGGAACCCTTCCCGGTTAAAAAGTTCATTATTGGGGAACTGATAGTATTGGGTATTTCTATTTACGGATATATCTCTGCCGGTAAAGCTACCGAAAAAACCCAGGAAAAAATTATTAAGGCAGATTTAGACTGGTGTAATACGGTTTATTTTGCCGGATTTGTAGCTTCTATTGTGATGTTCTTTTTTATCCAGGCTTTTAAAATTCCATCTGCCTCTATGCGCTACACTTTAGTAGAGGGGGACCACTTGTTTGTTAATAAAGCGGTCTATGGGTTTAAAGTTCCGTTTACAAATATCCGCTTTGGGCAGTTTAAAGAAATTCAACCCGGTGATATCGTTATTTTTCAATTCCCAGCCAAAGACCGCCAACAAATTAACTGTGGGGAACAAACCCAATACGGGCGTGACTTTGTAAAGCGTGTGATTGCCGGACCGGGAGATACAGTGGAAATTAAAAACGGACGACCCTGGGTAAACGGGAAAGAATTACCCTCCCAACCCTATGAAGTTTATGAAGATATTCCCCGCGTACAGGAAAGCAGCAACGACGACCCGGAACTCTACCAAAAGATTTGGGAAGAGCATCTGTTAGACAACTATTTAGGCATGGAACTGCGCGATACTTTCGGCCCGGTAACCGTACCTGCTGACAGCTATTTTGTAATGGGCGACAACCGCGACAACTCTTGCGACTCCCGCTTCTGGGGGCCTGTCCCGCGGGAAAACATCAAAGGCAAAGCCTGGTTTATCCATTGGCCGCTAAATAAAATCGGTCTAATAAAGTAACCTACGCAACTAAAAAGTTTTCACGTGAAAACTTTTTAAAACAATCTAAACCTAAGCAAGGAGTTTTCACGTGAAAACTTCTTGCACTTTTTTTCTATTTATGATTAAATATAAGTAGGAGGATTTATGGCAGAAATTGTAGTCGTAGCAAATCAAAAAGGCGGCGTGGGGAAAACCACCACGTCCATCAATTTAGCATACGCACTTGCTTGCTTAAATCAAGAAGTGCTTTTAGTAGATTTTGACCCACAGGGAAATGCGGGTTCCGGCTTGGGAGTAACTGTAGAAGAGGGGGGGAAATCCGTTTACCATTTACTGACAAAAGTGGCTCCTTTTGACCAAGTAGTACGGCAAACCTCTAATGAGTTTTTAGATGTTCTCCCCGCTTGTAAAGATTTAGCCGGAGCTGAGGTGGAACTGGTAAATGTACGCGGACGGGAAAATATGCTTAAAGACGCGTTAACCCCTATCCGCGATATGTACCAATTTATCATTATAGATTGCCCGCCCTCTTTAGGGCTTCTTACCCTAAACGCTATGATGGCCGCAGATAGCGTAATCACTCCTGTTCAATGCGAATATTACGCCATGGAAGGGTTAGCCCACTTTATGGGAACCGTTAACAAAATTAAACAGTTTCTACACCCTAAATTAAAAATGGACGGCGGAGTATTAACAATGTATGATGCCCACCTCAATTTGGCTAAACAAGTACGGGAAGAAGTCAGCCGGTTTTTTGGGGATAAAATTTATAAAACCCCTATTCCCCGTAATATCCGCCTGGCGGAAGCACCCAGCTTTGGACAAGCGATTTTTGACTATGAACCGGCTTGCCGCGGAGCGGAAGCTTATATTAAGTTAGCAATAGAGTTTTTGGTTCGCCGCGGGGCTAAAATAGAAGACTACCGCGATTTTAAGTTAGCAGGGGATACCCCCTTAAATTACGATTTTGGAGGATAAAATGGCTAGACAAGCTTTAGGAAAAGGGCTGGATGCTCTTCTCAAACAAACCCAAGAAATTTCTAATCTCAATGTGGAACAAGCCGCGCAAGCGGTGCAGGATATACCGGAAATGAGTGTACAAAAAATTGATCTTACTAAAATTGTACCCAACCGCTTTCAGCCTCGTCGGGTTTTTGACGAGGAAAAATTGCAAGAATTGGCCATTTCTATTAAAGAACATGGGCTTACTCAACCTATCGTGGTAGTCTATGATGCCAGCTTGGATAAATATGAAATTGTCGTCGGAGAAAGACGTTTTCGCGCAAGCCAATTAGCCGGGCTGACTTCCATTGATGCCATTATCCACAAACATTTGGACGACCAACAACTTTGTGCCTTGGCTTTAATTGAAAATATCCAGCGCGAAGAACTAAACCCTATAGAGACCGCTTTAGGATACCGCAATTTAATGAATAAGTTTTTCATCAAGCAGGTAGACTTAGCTGCCTATTGCGGAAAATCAAAATCAACTATTTCCAATACGTTACGTCTTTTGGAATTAGACCCCGAGGTACAACAAGCCCTACAAGACGGCACTATTACCGAAGGACATGCCCGGGCCCTTTTGATGCTGGCAGCCGGGAAACTGCGGACTGATTTGTTTAATAAAATTATCAAAAATAAATGGTCTGTCCGTCAGGCGGAAAAAGCAGCCAATGATATTATTGAAACCCCTATGCGTAAAAAACGTGCTTCTACTCTAGGTTTTAAGGGGGGGGATGTTATTTACTTTGAACAACAGATGCAAGAATCGTTAGGCACAAAAGTAGAGGTAAAATACGGTAAAAACCCCGAAAAGGGCACTCTTGTGATTCATTATCACTCTATAGAACAGCTTAACAATCTGGCGGACCGGTTAAAAAGCAAGATGTTATAACCTCTTACGTAAAAAAAATCGGGGCCACAAAGATACAATTTTTAGGCCCCGGTTTTTTGATGTTTTTCGTCTTAGAATTTAAGTTTTATTCTGCTGGCTTAAACTGGTCTTTGCCAACCCCGCAAACTGGGCAGACCCAGTCTTCTTTTACATTTTCCCAGGCAGTACCGGCCGGGACACCGTTATCTGGGTCCCCGACGGAAGGATCGTATACATAACCACATACTTCACAAACGTATTTTACCATAACTTTCTCCTATAAATGAGTTGCCCCAGCTGGGGTTTTGCCTTTAATGACCGTATGATAATAAGCATACGTTAAAGGGATGCCTTCTTTAAAAAATTGTCCGCCCGCAACGTCACCGATAAACAACGTGTGGGTGCCTACGTCCACCGCCTGCGTAACACGCGCTTCTATGCAAGAAAGCGTATATTCGCGTACGACAGGAACTCCCGTTTGCCCTTTTGTAAAAGATACTTTAGCAAATTTATCAAAATTACGCCCGGTGCGAAACCCAAAATTGCCAATAAAAACCATCGGTGTTTCTTGTTCCAGGGGCATAACGGCAAAGACGTTACTGTTGGAAATAATATCGTGTGTAAGGCTGTTGTTACATACACATACGGCTACTTTGGCAGGATCAGCCGATACTTGAAACGCGGTATTTACAATAAGTCCGTTGTTACGCGTTCCGTCAGACGACGTTACCAAGTATAAACCGTAGGAAATACAATTTAAACTTTCACACACGCACGCTTCCATTAGCTCAGTTTCTCCTTGAGTTTTTGGCTGACAAGTTTGCCCAACGCTTCGCACTCTTGCAATTTGGTTTCGTCGGGTACAAAAAGAGATTTGACGGCTGGGCTTACCACTTCCACACCCATTTCCTCCAACATTTTAGTTAAACTGTCGACGGGAGCTCCGTTCCACCCGTACGAACCAAACGCGGTCCCGATTAAGTTTTTCTTTTTAAGCCCTTTTAAGTAGCAAAGCACGTCTGCCATGGCGGGATAAATTTGGCTATTTAACACCGGCGTACCGACGAGAATTGCCCCTGCATCTAATAGCTCGGTAATTACGTCGCTGCGGTGGTTAGCGTGCATCGACATAAGTTGTACCTTTGTGCCGTTTTGACGTAGTCCATCGGCAATCGCTTGGGCCATTTTTTCGGTACTGCCCCACATGGTATCATAAACGATAACGGCTTTATCTGTCGGTTTTTGGGCGGCCATTTGGGCATATAAATTTACGATTTTAGACGGGTCTTTGCGCCAAATAAAGCCATGGTCCGGCGCAATCATTTTAGGTTTAAGCCCCATTTGCTGAACTTGGCCCAAAAAACGCGTCACAATATCGCTATACGGAAGCACGATATTGGCATAGTATTTGCGGGCCTCTTGCATCCAAATTTCTTCGTCGTTCTCGTCGTCAAAAAGTTTAGAAGTGGCCAAGTGCATACCAAAAACGTCGTTGGTGAACAAAACATCTTCTTTGACCAGGTAGGCTAGCATACTGTCGGGCCAGTGAAGCATACGCGCTTCGACGAAAGACAGCGTATCGCTCCCCAGGTCAATCTTGTCCCCGGTTTTAACGGGTTTAATTTCAAAAGAAGGGTGAAGCTGCGCCTGCAAATTTTTTACACCCATTGCCGAGGCATAAACGGTGACAGGTTGCATTTCTTGCACCGCTTCGCACAGAGCCCCCGAGTGGTCCATTTCGGCGTGGTTGGAAACGATTATTTCAATTTTTTGGGGGTCTATGATGCTTTTGATACGGGCCAACATCTCGTGATAAAACGGTTTTTTGACCGTATCAATGAGCGTAGGTTTGTCACCCAAAATCAAGTACGCGTTATACGTCGTGCCGCGCGTAGTAGCGTAGCCATGAAAATCGCGTAAATTCCAGTCAATCGCTCCCACCCAGTAAACGTGGGGAGAAATTTGCAATGCTTTCATAAAATCTCCTTGTAAGGCCCCCTCCCGAGGTGGGGGATTATTTTACACATTATATTATTTTTTGCTTTGCCACAAACCATGTAAATTGCAATATTCGCGCGCCGTCACATCGTCTGAACAGGCTTTAAAAGTAGCTTGGGCAGGATCTCCCGGTTTAATGTAGGCGCGTTGCACTTGGTGGCACTCGTTACAAATAAGCTCAATAAATTCAATGTGATGCTCGGGTGTAGCCGGGTGCGGAACTGAGCCTACTTTAATGAGGTAACCGTCTTGAGTTTTTTCCAGCACCGGAACGTGTTTTTCAGCGGCACCGTCTGTTTCCCCGGCTACCATTTTATGCATGGGTTTACCGCAACAAGAAAGTTCCCCGGCAGAGGCGTGAACTACTTCCACCATATTTCCGCATACGGAACATTTATAAATTTCATTTAAGTGAGTCATTTTTTCCTCCTTCTTATGGTTTTTGGTTACTGTTATTATAACATACGTACTGAACCTTTTTGCAACCCTAAAAAATGATTAGTTTTGTCAAAAACGGTTTATTTTATAAAAAACTGGATTTTTTGGGAAAATGGCGGATTTTTTAAAAAATGGCTCATATCCCCATTTTTAGCCGTTTAAGCGCATTTAACGATTTTTACCCCATTGAAAAACAAAATGATAAGTAGTACAATAAAGGGAGCTCTTTTTGTGAGGATTTTTTACGGTGGACAATTTTCAATTAGATGCAAGTTTGCTTCCCATTTTTCAAGAAGTAGAACAAATTATCGGAAAAGAAACGTATGAGTTGTGGTTTAAAGCCGCCGGTTTCACGTTAGATGGAGCGGTGCTGACTGTGACTATTCCTAACGCAACGTGGGGACAAACGATTGAATCTCGTTATCAAAAAATTATTACAGATGCTTTTTTGAAACATACCGGTACCGTAATTACCGTTCAATATAGGGTGGATACGCCACAAAATCCAACAACACCGACCATTGTATCGGCGCAAGATGTAATGTCTTCAGTACCCGAAACCGTAGTGCCTGTAACTAATTCTTTTTCTTATTTGTTTAACCCGAATTATACGTTTGATAATTTTATTGAATCTCCATCAAACCGCTTTGCCTATCAATCCGCTAAAGCGGTGGTACATAAACTGGGCGCGCGAGAAAATAATCCACTGGTCATTTATTCTGCCCCTGGATTGGGAAAAACACACTTGTTACAAGCTATTGGTAATCAAATTTTAAAGGAAAATCCAGCCGCCAAAGTGATGTATATGTCCGGTGAGGAGTTTGTCAGTGAATATATTGAATCTATCCAACAAAAAACTGCCGACGCATTTCGAAAAAAATATCGCTTTTTAGACTGTTTTTTGGTAGACGATATTCAATACGTAGTAGGCAAAACCTCTAGCTCAGAAGTATTTTTCTATACATTTAATGCTTTGTTTGAAAGCGGAAAACAAATTGTATTATCCTCAGATCGTTCCCCCCAACAATTGGAATGGGACGAACGTTTGTCCTCTCGCTTACTTTCCGGTATCAGTACAGAAATTAAATATCCTAATATCGAAGCGCGTATTGCTATTTTACGTCAAAAACGCGATTCTATGAATTTTATTGTGGGAGACGATGTAATTACTTTTTTGGCAGAAGGTATACAAACTAATATTCGTCAATTAGAAGGCGCTTTAAATACGTTGCGCGGCTACTGCACAACCCATGGTATTACCCCCACCATTCCTATAGCCAAAGAACTATTAGTAGACTATTTAACCACCGAAAAAGAAAACGAAATTTCTGTAAATACGATTAAAAAGATTGTGGGGAAACACTTTAATGTGCGTATGGAGGATTTTAATGCCAAACGCAAAACACAGTCTATTGCGTGGCCTCGCCAAATTGCCATGTATTTAACTACAGAATTAACTGATTTATCTTTGCCAGAAATTGGTCGGGAATTTAACAGGGATCACAGTACAGTTGTACACGCGCGTGATTTGGTGAAAGATAAAGTAACGACCGATCCGTTTTTTTCAGCCGAAATTAACCAGATTGTAGCGGATATTAAGGCTGTGGAAAAGTTGTAGATAAAGTTGTGAAATAGGGAAAATAAACCTCAATTTATTGTTATTTTACAAAAGGAAAGTGGAACCTGTGGAAAAAAGGAAGTAGATATACACAGAAGGAAAAAATAAGATGTATCTTCTAATTCACAGTATACACACAATCCACAAAACATATAATTAAGGATAAATATGAAAATAAATATTACTAAAGCAATCTTGCTGGAAGGAATTCAAATTGTTTCTTCCGGTGTTTCATCCCGTACAACACTGCCTATTTTGCATAATGTGCTGATGGAAACACAAAATGGAAAATTAAAGTTGGTACGTACGGATATGGAAATGGCAACCGTACATTTTGTGTCTGCTGAGATTATAGAAGAAGGAAGTATTACGGTTCCGTTAAAGGAATTTGCAGATATTATTAAAAATTTGGCGGATGATAAAGAAATTTCACTGACCAGTGATGAAAATAATAAATTTCATATTAAATCCGGCAAGAGTAAATTTTGGGTTATTGGAACCCCAAAGAGCGAATATCCAGCCATCCCAGAAATTGAACGTTCCGGGAAGATAGAATTAGATCCATTATTATTGCAACAAATGGTAGAAAAAACAGCTTTTTCCGCCTCTACACAAGAGACGCGCTATATTTTAAACGGTCTTTTATGGAGCAGCAGCACCGAAGGATTTGAGGTGGTGGCTACCGACGGAGGACGTTTAGCGGTAGCTTCTCAGAAACCGTTGGTGGGCGCAAAAGATTTTAAAGTAATTATTCCAACGAAGATTTTAACGGAAGTGTGCCGGTTTATTGGAATTGCGAAACCTGGTAGTGACGATAAAATTGAAGTAAACGTAGCCTCCAATCAAGTAAGTTTTATTATGAAGGATACTACGTTTATTTCGCGTTTAATTGAAGGAAATTTCCCTAATTACAAGCAAGTCATTCCCACTAAAACAAATATTAAGTTTGAAGTATTTGCCAAAGAATTATTAGCTTCTACCCGTCGGGCAGCGTTGTGCGCCGGGGAATTTGGCAGTATTGTAAAGTACAAAGTGGAAGATAATAAACTCACCGTTTCCTCTAATTCCCAAAATATGGATTTTACCGATGAATTACCGGTAGAATATACCGGGGAAGCGTTTGAAGCTAATTTTAAACCACAGTATATTATTGACGTGCTTAAAAACGTATCAGCGGAAAAGGTATCGTTTGCGTTTGTAAATGCCTCTCAACCGATGTTGATGGAACCGGTAGAAGCCAGTTCGTTTAAGTACGTAATTATGCCAATGAGGGCGTAATGAAATTAGGGCAACCCGCTAAAAAACAATGGCGTTCCAGCCAGGAATTGTTAAGCACGCGGGCAACACTTCCGCGCACGTTAAACAGACTTATGGTGCTGGATTACGTGTGGAAAGAGTTGGTAGGCCCTAAAGCACGTTTTTGGGTGTTGCATGCGGTGAAAAAGGATACATTGTATGTAGCGGTAAAAATATCGGTAGCAAAAAATGAACTGGTGGGTCATAGACGCAGACTAATCAGCGAACTTAATAAGCACTTTGATACCCCCTGGATTAAACATATTGAAATTATTTAAGGAGTTTATAATGAGCGTAGAACAACAAGAAAAAGAGTACGATTCTTCCAAAATTACCGTATTAGAGGGATTGGAAGCCGTACGTAAACGCCCGGCCATGTATATCGGATCTACCGGGTTACCCGGACTGCACCACTTGGTGTACGAGGTAGTAGATAACTCTGTAGACGAAATTTTAGCCGGTGGTGCCTCCACCATTACCGTAACCATCAAAGGGGATATGACCTGTTCTATTCAAGACGACGGACGCGGTATTCCGGTAGATTTAATGAAAAACGCAAAAGACGCTAAACTTCGTAATAAATCTGCCTTGGAAGTAGTGATGACGGTACTACACGCCGGTGGTAAATTTGACTCCGGTGCGTATAAAGTGTCCGGCGGGTTACACGGGGTAGGTGTATCGTGTGTAAACGCACTTTCCGATGAAATGGAAGTGGAAGTACGCCGCGACGGGAAAATCCACCACCAGTCTTACAAACGCGGTAAACCGCAAGGGCCGGTGGAAGTAATCGGCAAAACAAATGAACATGGAACAAAAGTTACATTCCATGCCGACCCGGAAATTTTTGGAAATTTGACTTTTTCCTATGAAACGATCGGTAACCGTTTGCGCGAACTGGCTTTCTTAAATGCCGGTGTTAAAATTATTTATACCGACGAGCGCAAAGAAGATAATCAAACCGTTACGTTCCATTACGAAGGTGGAATTGCCCAGTTTGTAAAATATTTAAACACCAATAAAAATGTACTCAATCCCGAACCGATTTATTTAACAAAAGAAATCGGAGACAATTACATTTCGTTTGCGATTCAATATAACGAAGGATATTCCGAAAACGTCTTCTCGTTTGTGAATAACATTCACACCGTGGAAGGCGGTACACACTTAAGCGGTTTTAGAAGTTCACTCACCCGCTTGATTAACGAGTACATTAAAAACAATAACTTAGCCAAACAACACAAAGATATTTCCGTCTCCGGCGACGATATTAAAGAAGGACTAGCTGCGGTACTTTCCGTCAAAATTCCGCATCCGCAATTTGAAGGACAGACCAAAACCAAATTGGGTAACAGCGAAGTGGAAGGTATTGTGCGCTCCGTCGTGAGTGATACGTTGGCGACCTTCTTTGAAGAAAACCCCAAAACGGCCCGCGCCATTTGTGAAAAATGTATGGGTGCTGCCGTAGCGCGTGAAGCGGCGCGCAAAGCCCGCGATTTAACGCGCCGCAAAGGAGCGTTAGAAGGCGGTGGTCTCCCCGGGAAATTGGCAGACTGCCAAGAACGCGAAGCCACCAAGTGCGAACTTTTCCTCGTGGAAGGAGACTCCGCCGGTGGTTCGGCTAAACAAGGGCGTGACCGCGTGTTCCAGGCCATTTTGCCGCTGCGCGGTAAGATTTTAAATGTGGAAAAAGCGCCGCTTGTGCGCATTTTATCATCCGATACAGTACGTGATTTAATTGCCGCCGTAGGTACCGGTGTAGGCGAAGGGGAAGGCGGGTTTGATATTTCCAAATTGCGCTACCATAAAATTATTTTGATGGCTGATGCTGACGTAGACGGACAACACATCTCTACGCTGCTGCTCACGTTCTTCTACCGTCAATTAAAACCCTTAATTGACGAAGGGCACGTCTATTTGGCACAGCCGCCGCTTTACAAAGTGAAAAAAGGCAAAGTAGAACAATATCTGCAGACCGAAGAACAAATGCAACAATGGCTCATGAAGGAAGGGCTGGCCAGTGTAACGGTAACGGACCTGCAGAAGAAAAAAGATTTTACGGCGCAAGAACTGCGTGATTTACTTAAAGTATTGCGCGACGTGGAAGACATGCTTGCCAAGTTAGAAGTAAAAAATATTACGCTGGCTGATTTTATGGCGTTCTTAAAAGAAGGACGTGTGCCGGTGTATCGCATCCCGCTTAGAAGCGGCGGTTTTAGATACTTCTATACCGAACAAGAATACCGCGCGTATGAGGAACAATACATCCAAGAAAAACGCGAAGAACTCATTGCCGATGGCGTAGATGCGCAGGCCGTAGCCGAAACCTCTTTAGTGCCCGAACACCAAAGTTTGTTTGAATTTGGCAAACTCTTAGCAGCTGAAAATAAACTCAAAACTTTCGGGTTTGATTTTGCGCAGTATCCGCTGATTACCAACGAGAAAGAACGCGTGAATCCGCTATTTAAAGTAAATAACGGCAAAGCCGACAGCTTGGTATACAGTTTGGCCGAACTTTTAAAAGCGGTCAAAGAAGCGGCTACTTCGGGTGCAACGATTCAGCGCTACAAAGGGTTAGGGGAAATGAACCCCGAACAACTGTGGGAAACCACCATGGACCCGGCTAAACGCAAACTCATCCAAGTAAAAATTAACGATGCCACCGATACGGAACAGGCATTTACCATGCTCATGGGCGACCGCGTAGAACCGCGCCGCGATTTTATTTACTCGCACGCCTTAGAGGTAAAAAACTTGGATATTTAATAACGGCAAATCCGTTTTAGGAGATTTTAAATGAGTGAAGAATTAAATAACCCGCAACAAGCAGTAAACATTAGACCCGATCTGTTTAGCGATATTGAACAACGCGATATTGCTACGGAAATGCGTTCGTACTATATTGACTACGCGATGAGCGTAATTGTCGGGCGTGCCTTGCCCGACGTGCGTGACGGCTTAAAACCCGTACACCGCCGCGTGCTCTATTCCATGAACGAAATGGGGCTTAAATACAACCGCCCGTATAAGAAATCCGCCCGTGTGGTGGGGGACGTACTCGGTAAATATCACCCGCACGGAGATACCGCCGTATACGATACGCTGGTACGTATGGCGCAAGATTTTTCCATTCGCAAACCGCTAGTGGACGGACAAGGAAACTTCGGCTCCATTGACGGAGACTCTGCGGCGGCCATGCGTTATACCGAGTGCCGTTTGGAAAGAATTTCCGACACCATGCTAGACGATTTAGACAAAGATACCGTCAAAATGATTCCCAACTACGACGGTTCTTTGTTGGAACCTTCGGTATTGCCAGCCAAATTACCCGCTTTGCTCGTCAACGGCTCAGCCGGGATCGCCGTAGGTATGGCGACCAATATCCCCACCCATAACTTGGGCGAAGTATGTGACGGCATTATTGCCTACATCAAAAACCCCGATATTACGACCAAAGAAATGATGAAAATCATTAAAGGGCCGGACTTCCCGACCGGGGCTACCATCCGCGGCACCAAAGCTATTTACGAATATTTTGAAACCGGTCATGGCAGCGTAAAAGTGCAAGCCGATACCGAAATTGAAGAACGCAAAGGCGGACGGCAAGCCATTATCGTAACGGCTATTCCGTATCAAGTCAATAAAACGTCTTTAATTGAATCTATTGTCGGCTTGGTGCGTGATAAAAAAGTAACCGATATTGCTGATATCCGCGACGAGTCGGACCGGCGCGGTATGCGGTTAGTCATTGAAGTAAAACGCGACGGAAACGCACAAGTAGTTTTAAATCACCTCTTTAAACATACGCAACTGCAAACGTCTTTCCCGGTCAACATGCTGGCCATTGTGGACGGACGCCCGCGGGTGCTATCGCTCAAAGAAGTGATGAAGGCCTATGTGCGCCACCGCCAAGAAGTGATTACCAACCGCACGAAATTTGACCTCAACAAAGCGCAAAAACGCGAACATATTTTAAGCGGGTTACTTATTGCCATCGCCAATATGGACGAAGTAGTGGCCATTATCCGCGGTGCCAAAGACCCGACCGAGGCCAAATTTACTTTGATGAAACGCTTTACGCTGACCGAAGTACAATCTCAGGCGATTTTGGATATGCGCTTGCATCAACTGACGCAGCTGTCCAGCTTGGCCATTGAAAACGAACGCAAAGATTTACTAAAACTGATTGCAGAGTTACAAGGTATTTTAGCAAGCCCGCAAAAGATTTTAGATATCATTGTGGAAGAACTTTCGCAGCTTAAAAAAGATTTTGATGACCCGCGCCGCACCAAAATCGGGCCGGATATGGAAGACTTCTCGATGGAAGATTTTATTGAGAAGGAAGATGTGGTGATTACCATTTCCAACGACGGCTATGCCAAACGTATACCGCTTTCCACGTACCGCAGCCAAAACCGCGGCGGAAAGGGAATTATCGGCAGCAAGACCAAAGAGGAAGACTTTATGGAAAACCTCTTTATTACGTCTTCGCACGCGACGATTTTGATGTTCACCAACCGCGGACGTGCGTTCCAACTGCGTGCGTTTGAAATCCCGGAAGGCAACCGTATGTCTAAGGGCAAAGCGCTTGTCAATCTCTTGCAGTTAACCGGCGAAGAAAAAGTAACTTCTACCTTAGCCATTGAAGACTTTGATACGCAGGAACATAGTGAATTGCAAAACGCTTATTTGACGCTGTGCACCCGCTTGGGAACGATTAAGCGTGTGGCGTTAAAAGATTTTGCCAATATCCGCCGCTCCGGTATTATTGCCATTGGCCTTGACGAAGGAGACGTGCTTATCAGCGCCCAAATGACCTTTGGCAAGAGCGATATTTTAGTGGCTACCCAAAACGGAAAATCTATCCGCTTTGACGAAAACGAAGTACGTGCCATGGGCCGCCAAGCCCGCGGAGTACGTGCCATTAGTTTAGAGGACGGCGACGTGGTGGTAGGTATGGAACAAGCCCCCAACGACGGCTCTATCCAGCCTGATGTGCTCTCTGTTTGCGAAAACGGTTTTGGAAAACGTACCGAATTTAGCGAGTATAAACGCCAACACCGCGGCGGTATGGGAGTAATTACCATTAAGACCTCGGCCCGCAACGGTAAAGTAGTGGGAATTAAACTGGTAGACGAAACCAAAGACCTCATGATTATTACCGAAAAAGGTATGACCATCCGCCTGCGCTGCGGAGATATCCGCTCCGTAGGACGTAACGCGCAAGGAGTCACCTTAGCCAAGATGGACGGTGGTGACAAAATTGCACGTATTGCGCCGGTTGTAAAAGCGGAAGAAGAAACGGGAGAATCCTCCGAACAATAAACTGCTGACGTAAAAAGTGTTTGTTTTAGATAAAATGCACCCTTAAAAAAGGTGCATTTTGGTTTGGTAAAACACTGTTTGAAAATACTTTACAACCACGCCCGAAAATTAGTATAAAAATACAAGGGGATGAAATCATGCGTAACAATCCGCACATTTTGGAAATTAATGCGCGTTCGTGGCTTAAACGCCACGCCGTCCGTGCTGGTCGTCCTGTTACGTTAGCAGATATCCCCGGCGACGTGTGGGATAAAATTCAGCGTAACGGGTTTGATGCCGTTTGGTTGATGGGCGTATGGAAACGCAGCCCCGCCGCCGAACAAATTGCCCGCCAAAACGAAGATATTAAAAATCAAGTTCGTTCCATTAAACCGGATTTTGCCCTGGAAGATATAGGGGCTTCCCCGTATGCGGTGTACGATTATACCGTAGATGAGGAATTGGGCGGAAATGAAGCGTTGGCAACGTTTCGCAAAAATTTGAACGAGCGTGGCATTCAACTCTTTTTAGATTTTGTAGGCAACCATATGGCCATTGATTCCCCGGCCGTGTGGGAACACCCGGAACTCTTTATTACGACGGGGAAAAACCCACCGCATATTCACCCGGATTGGTTTTTTAAAACCCAAAACGGTAACTATATTGCCCATGGGCGCGACCCTTACTTTGCCCCATGGACGGATACCGCACAATTTAATTATTTTAATCCGCAAACGCGCGACTTTATGACACAAAAACTGTTGCAAGTGGCAAACATGTGCGATGGAGTGCGTTGTGATATGGCGATGTTGTCCTTAAACAAAGTACAGCGCGATACATGGTGGGAATTTATCGGTGGGGAACTGCCGCGCGAAGAATTTTGGACCCAGGCCTTAAACGCGGTGCGTGCCGAACACCCCGAATTTGTGTTTATGGCCGAAGTGTATTGGGGGTTGGAGTGGGATATTCAGGAACTGGGTTTTGACTATACCTACGATAAAGTGCTCTATGACCGCTTACGCTTTGCCAATGCCGACAGTATCCGCATGCACTTGCGTGCCGAACACCTGTTCCAAATGCGGTCGTTACGCTTTATTGCCAACCACGATGAGGAAGAACCGTTAAAAGCCTTTGGACGCGAAAAATCCCTGGCGGCGGCTACTATTATTGCTACCTTGCCCGGTGCGCGGCTTTTCCACTTGTTCCAACTAATGGGTCGTCCGGCGCGTATGCCGATTCAGTACATTAACGACGATTTTAAATTAGATGAGCCGGTAGAACAATATTATTGGAAAATTTTGGAAATAGCTTCCGACCCGGCGTTCCATGGCGGGCAATGGGCGTTAAAAGAAAGTATCCCAGTCTATGCGGGGGAAACGTCGTGCCACAACATTTTGTGTTGGCAATGGAAACAACGCCATACCGGTAAATTTGTCATTATCAATTATAGCGAAAATCCTTCCCAGTGCCGAGTGCCTTTTAAAGGAATTGCCAACTATCAAGTGCGCGAAGAAATTGAAGGAAAAATATTTAATTTACCGCCGGAATTGGCCGCACAAGGCATGGAACTGGTGTTAAAACCGTACGAGTGCAAGGTGTTCACCTTCAGTATTTAAAAATCGCGCAAACTTATAATTTTGTATATAACCTCCAAGATATAACTTTGGGGGTTTTTACAATAAATTTCGGCTACAATTTTACGCCGATTTTTTTTATAATGTAAAGAGACCCTTTTATAGGAGAAAAACTAATGCCTTTGGAGCCGTTTGGCGCGCAGGACCAATTGGAGATTGCTTCCTTAGGAACAGAGTTTGCGCTGACCGAAATTATCGGCGCGGTTGCCGGGTATTGGTTAGACACAAAATTGGGTACGCTTCCCTGGTGTTTGGTGGGCGGCGTGCTGGTAGGGTTTGCGTTGGGGCTTATGCGTATTGTAACGGTGGCCCGCAACGCCAATAAGAAAAAACATGGACGTAGCTGAAACGATATCACACCATATCTTGGACCACGACTGGGGCGTAGTGCTGGGCGGAATTCGTATCCCGATTACCACGCACTCTGTAACCATTTTTTGCGTAAGCGTCCTTTTGTTTTTAACACTGGCTTGGGCGGCGCGCACACATAAAAGCCACGCCGGTAAATTAGTTTCGGTTTTAATGGAAGAATATGTGTCTTTCATCCGCGGCGGAATTGTGCTGCCCAATATGGGCGAAGAAGGGCGCGGAATGTTGCCGTATTTTTGTACGTTGTTTTTGTTTATTTTGTGTGTCAATTTGGCCGGTATGATTCCGGAAATGAAAACCGCCACTTCTAACATTTCCGTAACGGCGGCGTTGGCTCTTTGTTCGGGGGCGCTCATCATAGGCAGCGGCCTAAAATTCCATGGACTCGTCGGTTTTTTAAAAGGATTTGTTCCGTCGGGAACGCCCGGGTGGTTGGTGCCGCTTATTTTCCCGTTGGAAGTAATTAGTTTAGTCATCAAAGTATGTGTGCTGGCGATTCGTTT
>CACXHA010000050.1 GCA_902767385.1 uncultured Elusimicrobium sp. | reverse complement strand
TGCAAATTGGAGTACATGTCCTAGCAAACCTGCTGAAGAACAAAATTGTGATAACGGAGTAAACGCCAAGATGACACGCACGGTAACGTGCCAAAACAACGCATGGACGGAGCCAGCGTGGGATAAACACTTATGTTGTGTTGCGGGAAATAAACCCAATAACACGCGTAGTTGTAAAGATAATTACAATGCCCAAACATGTGGATTAGAAGTACAGCAATATGCGTGTAGCACTAATGGGGTATGGACTGCATTAGATGCGTGGGACCATAGTGCGTGTACCCCGGCACCCAACGGAGGAACAACTGACTGTGATGGGGATTATACGCGTGGAGAGATGACAATCAGTTACAGTTGTGAAAATAATGAGTGGACCCCCAATTATGACCGAACTAACTGCGGATATAATTGTGAAGGGGTCGCTCCTACGCAACAACTTACTTGTCCGTTAGGATGTGGTAAATACACCGGTACGGCCTCGTGCAATTACGAAACGGGGTTGTGGGGGACAGAATATACAGGGGACACCAGTGGATGCCCGGCTAAACCGGATGATGAAACAAACACCTGTTATTCTTCAGGTACTGTTCGTACTCGCAGTGCCACGTGTAACGCCGCTGGAACGGAATGGAGCGGTTGGAGCAACTGGAGTAGTGCATGTTCTAATTGGAGATGTACAAGCTCCGTAAAAGGTGCCTGCGCTTATGCTTCCTATGAAAGTAATACAACTAACTACGGTATAAAAGGTTGTACAGGTGAAGGAGCTGAGGTCTGTAGTTATTCTAAGTTTAGAGGTTATAGTTCAGGACATGCTTTCTGTCAGGCAAATGCAACAAATGCTTGTAGTTATTCCACTTTTATTCAAGAAACAGGAAATACAGGATCTGTTTATTGTAGTGCAACAGCCGCGTATGGATGCCGTGGATCTACCTTTACAGGGGGAGCTTATTGTGCCGGAACCGTAGAAGATGCTTGCAGAGGAATTACACTTAAAACAGGAAGTTATTGCTATGCCTCAGGAGCGAAGGCGTGCCAAGGTGTAACGATTCCTAGCGGAAGTTACTGTGAAGGTAGAATTGCTGATGGATGTAATGGAGCTGTCATTCAATCCGGAGGTGAGTGTAGAGCAAGCGTTAAAGATGGTTGTAAAGGGGCTACTTTTAAATCGGGGTCCTGTTGTAGAGCAAAAAGCAAGAGTTATTGTCCCTCCGGCGTTACATTATGTTCCTAACTTTGTGGCACGCAAGCCCTACACTTATCACGTAAACAATTCGCCCCGGGGTTCCTCGTCTCCCCGGGGCACCCCTTTAAGGGCTTTCAAGTGCCTCCAAAGTGGCGGCTACTTGCGGCAAAATGTATAATATAATTAGGTATGAATTTTGAGCACGTAAAAGAATATATTAAAGCAGCCGGGTTGCCTAATTTCCGCATTAAACAGGTGCAAGAGGCCATTTTTTCCAAGGGGATTAACTCCTGGGAACAAGCCACTAGCTTGCCCGCGCAGCTACGTGAACAATTAAAAAAAGATTGCCCCCTTTTAAGCTTTGAGGTCAGCAAAATTGTCGTTTCCCGTAAAGACAAGGCCGCTAAAGCTCTGCTTACATTACAAGACGGGTTGCAAATAGAAACCGTCCTTTTAAAACCGCAGGATACGTGGAGCGTATGTGTGTCCAGCCAGGTGGGGTGTGCATTGCATTGTAGTTTTTGTTCCACCGGTAAAATGGGTTTTAAGCGGGACCTTACCCAAGAGGAAATTACCGACCAAGTGCTAATGTGGTACCAGTATCTGCACAAAGAAAAACTGGGCGAGCGTATTTCCAGCGTAGTTTTTATGGGTATGGGGGAACCACTTTTAAACTATTTAAATGTAATTAAAGCCGCGCGGGAACTTTCCAGTGAAAATCACCTTAATATCGGGGCACGGCATATTTCCATTTCCACGTCGGGCATTGCGGACAAACTGCATAAATTAGCGGTGGATTTGCCACAGGCCAATTTGGCGGTTTCACTCCATAACGCAGATAACAAAGAGCGTTCTAAAATGATGCCCGTTAACCGCAAATTTGATTTGGACGACTTAAAAAAAGCGTTAGAAGAATATATCGCTATGACGGGCCGACAAGTTTTTTTGGAATATTCCGTGCTAGAAAACGTCAACAGCCGCCCGGAGCATATCCGCAAATTGGCCGATTGGATTTACAGTATTAAAGATAATTATTTGTTACACGTAAATCTAATTGCGTGCAATTTGGGACGCGGAGAGAAGACGGAAGACCGAATTGTAAAAGATTTTGCAGCCGGGCTTAAAGCCATGGGGATTGGTGTTACTATCCGCAAAAGTATGGGCAACGATATTTTGGCTGCTTGCGGGCAACTTGCCGCTTCAAAAAAATAGGAGAGTGTATGAAAAAAATAGGGTTATTTATTACGTTAGCCACACTGCTGGTAGGTTGTGCTACCTTAGATACTAGCTCGTTAGATTGGATCCAGGTCGGGCCGGAGTTTTCTCCTACCAAGGTACAAGATTTGGAAGTGATTGCCAGCGCCAAAGAAATTACGCGTGCCTATGGAAACATTGGGCTACTGCGTGTTAAGAATTTAAAGCCGGACCGCGAAGTAATTAAAATGGGCGTGGACCGGGGTAAGAAATTTGCCGCAAGCAAAGGAGCCGATGCTATTTTGCTAGGGCAGTATAACAGTGCTGCCGATGGAGCCAAAGACCCGCGTGTAACGTTGATTATTTATGCCATTAAATACATGGACACGCTAAACGAAGAAGACATTAAAGCCATGGAAGAATTTGAGGTCATGGGGATTTTAAACGAACGCAGCGAGGAGTAATGAAAATAGCTGAGCCATTTTCTGTACAAAAAAGTGCTAAACCCCACAAAAAGGCGATTGTGCTTTTTTCGGGGGGATTGGATTCTACTACCTGTTTGTATTGGGCCTTGGCACAGGGTTATGTGTGTGAAACGCTGACGGTTACCTACGGGCAACGCCACGCGCGGGAAATTGAGTCTGCTAAAAAAATTGCAGACAAACTGGGTGTTAAAACGCATTTTTTAGATGTAAAACTTCCTTGGCTGACAGCAGGGTGTTCGCTTACGGACCCGTCGCAAGAATTGCCGGATTTGCCGGTAGAGCAAATCGTCCGGGAGGGGATTCCCTCTACATACGTGCCCGGGCGCAATTTGTTATTTTTATCTTTAGCCGGTTCTCTGGCCGATAGCATAGATGCCGATGCGATTATCGCCGGCCCCAACGCGGTGGACTTTTCCGGGTATCCCGATTGTACGCCCGATTTTTATAAAGCGGCCGCACAAGCTTTAAACCGCGGTACCAAAAAAGGAGTAACGGAGGGGTTGGAAATATTGGCCCCGCTTATGTACTTAACCAAAGCAGACATTGTGCGTTTGGCAGCCCGACTAAAAGTGCCCTTTGAACTGACGTGGAGCTGCTATGCCGGTGGGGATAAACCCTGCGGCAAGTGTGATTCTTGTAAATTGCGCGCCCGCGGGTTTGCTCAGGCCGGTGTAAAAGATACCTCTTTATAAGGAGATTTTATGAAAAAATTAGTGATTTTTGTGTTTTGTATGGGGTTGTTAGTTCCTGTTTGTTTTGCTAAAGAAAAAGCACAACCAAAAGGTCAATCGGTTATTGTTTCCACTGAACAAGCCCAATTTAAAGCCCGCCGCAAACAAATTAAGGAACTTATCAAAAAATATAAAAAAGCACCCGAAAGTCAAAAGCCGGCTATCAAGGCTGAACTGGCCCAAGTGGTAAGCCAACACGTGGATGCGCAAATGACGTATATGAAAAATCGCATTGCGGCGGAACGGGCCAATTTGGATAATTGGGAAAAGAAAATAGAACAAGATGAGCAAAATTTAGCACAGGTTAAAGCGCAGCGTGTAGAAGATTTGCTTTCCGGTGAGGCAGCCAAAAAACAAAAAGCAGCCAAAAAAGCCTGGAAACAACAGATGCGCCAAGTAAAATAATATGCCCCATGTTTGCATTATGAAATTTGGCGGCAATACGCTAGCTAATAAACAAAAGCTTTTAATGGCGGCCCAGCTGATTAAGTCGCGTTGGAACGAGGGGCTTGTGCCGGTGGTGGTGGCCTCTGCCAACGGCAATTTAACGGATGTTTTATTAGACCACGCTTTTAGTATTTGCCCCACGCCTGATAAGCGCGAACTGGATATGCTTATCACTACCGGGGAACGTGTCAGCGTAGCACTGCTATCGATTGCTCTTCGCGCGTTGGGGATTCCATCGGTTTCTTTAACGGGCTCCCAAATTGGGTTGGTTACCACCGCCACGCATAACGGGGCCGATATTTTAACTTTGAAAGGTGACCGCTTAGCCAAAGAAATTGAAAAGGGACACGTGCCGATTGTGGCCGGTTTTCAAGGCATTGGGGAAGATAAGGAAATTACCACCCTAAAGCGCGGCGGTTCGGACGTTTCTGCAGTTTTTTTGGCCTACAAGTTGGGGGCGGCTCACGTGGAAATGGTTAAAGATGTAGACGGTGTTTATTCGGCTGACCCCAATAAGAATCAAAAAGCCCAACGTTACGAGGTATTAGATTTTGACGAAATGTATAAGCTGGCTTTAAACGGAGCTAGCGTTCTGCATCCGGACGCAGTACGGCTTGCTAAAGAGAAAGGCGTGGAAATCCGTATTGTATATTATCAAACGGGGAAAACGGGGACGGTGATTAAATGAAATTAGAATTTAAATTTAGTTTAGTTAACTTTATTGGTTTTTTGATATTAGGCGGTTTGTTCTATTGGCTTTGTCCACTGCCTACTAATCCTCTTTGGCGCGCAATTGTGTGTGCGAGTGCAGGCCTTGTTCTTTTTGGGATGTGCTTTATAGTGGTGAGCCATAAAGGAATTATTCGAACCGCAGCTAAAGAAAATTTGTACTCCAAAATGTCTAAACATAAAAAATAGAAATATGGTAAGATAAAACTATGGAAAATATGATTATATGGCAAATTGCCGGTTTTGTAGTTTGTTTCATTTTGTTATTTGTTTTTATTGCCAAGTATCATGCGGCTGTGGAGGCCGATCAAGATTTGGAAAATGAAACGGAAGAAATGGAAGAATCTGGGTCGCAACCTCTAGTTTTTGCGCCGCGCGCTTCTTTGTTACAAACCACGCAATCCCCTGCCGCATTGGAGTTGGCTGATTTGAAGGAACACGTTAAAGAGCTTCATTATCATCTGCAAGAGCTCAAAGCTTCTACCCAAAAGCACGAGGCCGACATGATGGCGCGGTTAGCCCGTTTGGAACAGCGGGTAGGCACTTTTGAGCAAGAATATGTAAATAAACTCCAACCTACATTGCTACGCGTAATTGAAGAATTGGAACATATCAAAGGGACAGAGACCCCTATTGCACAAGAGATAGACGAATCCTCCGCTGCACCTTCTAGTTCTCCGGTCCCGGAACTTCCGGAAGAAGAGCTGAAATTTTAAACCTAAATATTTTAAGGATAATTTGCGCAGCCCCGCTTTTTAGCGGGGCTGTTTTGTTTTTATAATTTTGCCAAAATTGCAAAAAAGGGCCTAATTTTGCAATTTTCAATTTCAAATTTGACTATAAATTTGCTTTTTGGCAATTCCCTTTCCTCCTAAATTTCGACGGTGATTTTAAAATCAATCTTAAAATTGCCTAAAAATCTAACAATACAAATTAAATTTTGTCAAGAATTTTTAGGCAAATTTTCCGGGCCATTTTGCCAAATTTAATAAAATATATATATACAAATGTGGGGCAAAGGGCCCTGCGTTAGGAGACCTCATGACACAAAAAAACCTGGAACCGATTGCTGTAGTAGGGATCGGTGCTATCATGCCCGGAGCTTTAAATAAGGACGAGTTCTGGAACAATATTCAAACCGGTAAATACTGCATTACAGAAATTCCTGCCTCTTACTGGGATTACAAACTATTCTACAGTCCGGATCACAAAGCAGAAGACAAACTTTACTCCAAAATCGGCGGTTTTATCCCGCAAGAATTCAAATTCAATTCCTTAAAATACCGTATTCCTCCCCAAATTGCCAAGCAGATGGATACCGTTCAACACTTAGCGATTGAAACCACCCGCATGGCGCTGGAAGATTCGGGCTACGATAAAAAAGAGTTTGACCATAACCGTACTGCGGTAATTATCGGTAACTCTATGGGGGGGATGAAGAACGAGATGTCTAACACTCGTCTTAACCGCCCCTGGCTCTATGAAATTTTAAAAGAAACTCCTACTTATAAATCTTTAGCTCCGCAAGCGGCTGAGCAACTCATCAGCGAAATGGATGCCGGCGTGCGCGAAAAATTTATGCCCGTTACCGAGGACTCTATGCCTGGTGAACTGGCTAACGTGATTGCCGGGCGCGTAGCTAACGTGTTTGATGTGCATGGTACCAACTTTACCGTAGATGCGGCTTGTGCTACTTCTTTAGCCGCTATTGACCAGGCCGTCAACGGGCTTCGCATGGGCAACTTTGATATGGCTATTGCCGGTGGTGTAGATCAGATGATGTCTCCCTCTGCCTACATCAAGTTCTGCAAAATTGGTGCCTTGTCTGAAACCGGTTCCTATCCTTTTGATGCGCGTGCCAACGGTTTTGTCATGGCCGAAGGCGCGGGTATGGTCATCTTAAAACGTTTGAGCGATGCCGTTAAAGACGGCGACCGCGTATACGCCGTTATCCGCGCGGTAGGTGCTTCCTCCGACGGGAAAGGCAAAGGCATTACCGCCCCCAACCCCAAAGGCCAAAAAATTGCCGTAGAAAAAGCCTTTGAGCAAGTGGACTATACGCCGGCGGATGTGGGCCTGATTGAGGCGCACGGTACGGGTACCCGCGTGGGCGACGCGGTAGAGCTTGCCAGCTTAACCGAAACGTTTGGTCCGTATGCCAAGCCGGGCACCATTGGGTTAGGCAGCGTAAAAAGCCAAATCGGGCATGCTAAAGCGGCAGCCGGGATTGCGGCTTTAATTAAAACTTCGCTCGCCTTATATAATAAGGTATTACCGCCCTCTGTCAATTTTGAAACCCCCAACCCGAACGTAGATTGGGCCACTTGTCCTTTCCGCGTGATTACCAAAGCCGAAGCTTGGCCGGACGGTAAAATCCGCCGCGCGAACGTGTCGGCCTTTGGGTTTGGCGGCACCAACTTCCACGTAGCTATGGAAGAAATGAACGATAACTTGTTGCACAAGCCGGGGGCTGTTCCTGCGCAAGCTGCGGCCGTAGCGCCGTCCGTTACACCTACTGTGGCTGCCGCTGCGCCTAAAGCCAACGCGTACACCTTACATGTGCCGGGTGAAAAAATTCAAAGTGATGTATTGACTTTTTCCGCAGCTACCAAAGAAGAGCTTTACCAGGTATTAGACAAAGCTGCTTTGGCGGCGGTGCTGGACCCAACATACTTGCCGAGTATTTCGTACCACAACCATATGGCCAAACCGGGCCGCTTTGCCGTTACTATCAATGTGGAAAGCCCGGAAAAACTAAAAGAAAAAATTGAATTTTTCAAAAAAATTTCCGCCAAGCAAGATGTGTGGACGACGGAGTCCTTGCACCTTCGCATGAAAGCTATTTATCCGTTCACACCTAGCGAAATTAAACCCAAAGTTTGTTTTATGTTTCCGGGTCAAGGTTCGCAGTATGTGGACATGATGAAAGATTTGGCCAGCAAATATAAAGTGGTGCAAGACACCTTCGATGAGGCAGACCGCTTGTTACTGGGTATCATCGGGCAAACGCTGACGGAAACGTTGTGGAGTAAGCCCGGCGAAACCAAAGAGCAAATTGCGGTGCGCGAAGCCGCCATTAAGAAAACCGAAATGACGCAGCCTGCCGTACTTACGGCCGATATTGCCATGATGCGTCTGCTCTCTTCCTTTGGTATTAAGCCAGATGTAGTGATGGGGCACAGCTTAGGGGAATATGCGGCTGCGGTGGCTGCCGGAATTTTTGATTTTGAAAATGGCTTAAAAGCTGTTTGTACACGCGGGAAAGTAATGAGTGAAATCCGCGTAGAGGACAACGGGAAAATGGCCTCTATTGCGGCCCCGGTGGAAAAAGTAGAGCCGGAACTTTCCCGCATTTCGGGTTACGTGGCGGTAGCCAACAAAAACTGCCCCACACAAACCGTGATTGCCGGTGCCAGTAAATCTATTGACGACGCCATTGCTATGTTTACCGCTATGGGTATTCAGGCGGTGCAAATCCCGGTCTCACACGCGTTCCACTCCGCCATTGTCCGCCCGGCCATGCCGCAGTACCGCGCATT
>CACXHA010000049.1 GCA_902767385.1 uncultured Elusimicrobium sp. | reverse complement strand
CCCAACACGTTTTCTTGAACATAGACCCTCTACCTTTATTTTAAACATATCCGTTGATTTTTTCCAGGGTCTTAGGTCCCAGGTGCGTTTTGGGCCCGGTCCTATACCGCTCAAATTGCTATAATAACATAAAGAGGTTTTTTATGACAGACCATACACCCAAAATCGTTTATCGTTTCGGTGACAATATTTATCTAAATATTACCAATCGTTGTCCGAATTTATGTGTTTTTTGTATTAAGACGAAGTGGAAAATGGATTTTCATGGTAATAATTTGAATCTTGTCGGCAACGAACCGACTGTACTTGAAATTTTGCGCGTGTTGGACGAAGAAATGCGCCGGGCTCCTTTTAACGAAATTGTTTTTTGCGGTTATGGAGAACCTACTATGCGTTTAGACGTGCTTTTGTATGTGGCGCAAACACTCAAAGGTTGGCAAGCCCAAGCAAAATTCCCTCCGTTTAAGATCCGTTTAAATACGAACGGTTTGGGGGAGCGCATCAATCACAAATCTATCGTGCAAGATTTGCGCCGTGTGGTAGATATTGTCAACGTCAGCGTAAATGCGGAAAATGAAGAAAAATGGCGGCAACTGGTTCGCCCCGAGGCCGAGTACCAAGACGCCTATCCGGACGTGCTTTCCTTCTTACAATCCTGTGTGGAAGCACATTTTGATAAAGTCATTTTAAGTTGTGTGGACAAGGTGGGGGCCGATACCGTTGCCTTGGCTAAATTAGCTCAAAAAATGGGAGCTGCTTTGTACGTGCGGAGTTTTTTAGATGAAAACAACTAAAAATACAGGACGTTTATTTGGTCTATTTCTGCTCTTGTTTATAGGAGCTTTGCTGTGGTTTTGTACAACGGCAGATGATTTTTATACCTATACTACCCAAGTAATAGAAGGCGCGTCTGCGGTAGATCCTCTTCATAAAGAGGGGATGCTTGCGCGCAGTCAAGTGGCCCCTTTGCAGTATGATACGGAAATAAAATACCGTAAGTTTTTTATAACGGCTCCGGGAGCCGAAAAAGTGGAACTACAGGGTGACTTTAACCGTTGGGGCCAAGATCCACTCTTTTTAACTGCATACAAAAAAGGATATTTTGAAACTTCAGTTGCTCTTACCGGGGGAGAATATAAATACCTGTTCCGGGTAGACGGGAAAGATACGTTAGATCCCTCTAATCAAGATCGGCAAATTCTTTCTGACGGGCGTGAAGTGTGCATCAAAACGGTGCGTTAATATGGAACAGCGCGTTCAACTTAAAACAACAAGTCGAGAGCAGACATTAACATTGGCGGCTCAATTCGCGCGCTTACTACGAGGGGGAGAAATTGTGTTCTTGCGGGGGCCTATCGGCGCCGGGAAAACCGTTTTTGTGAAAGGGGTGGCGGCCAGTCTGGGGCTTAAAAGCTCTCCCACCAGCGCTAGTTTTAGTTTAATGAAACGCTATCAAAATAAACAAATACGGATGTTTCATATTGATTTATTCCGCCTGGAAGAAACAGAAGTATTTAATTTGGGTTTTGAAGAAATGTTAGAAGATGAGCAGGCTATTATTTTAGCTGAGTGGCCGGATCCGATTGCGCATATGTTGCCTGCGGATCGGTTAGAAATGAATTTTGTGTTGGAACAAGCAGATACGCGCACAATTGAGCTTACGTCCCATGGGCGCATTTCTGCGGCTCTTTTGGAGGGATTATGCCAAGCGGCTGCACACTTGTAATGGACACGTCCGCCTCTCCTTTGTTGTTGGCGTTGGAAAAGGGAGAAAAACTTTACGTTTCTCGTCGCAAAGGCATTAAACAGGAACGGCTTTTATTTCCGGTGTTGCAAACGTTGTTACATAAGGCTGGGGTCAAGATGAGCGATATATCTCGTCTTTTTATTATTCGTGGTCCGGGGCGTTTTACCGGTATCCGTATTGCGCTAACATTTGGTTCCATGATGCAAATGCTTAATAAAACCGAAGTATACGGGGCTACCCTTTTTGAAGTACTATATGCTCAAGTACTAGCTGGTAAAACGTATCAAAACTGGAAAAAACAATACCCTACAGGTGCGGTTGCTATTGTTTTACATGCATTTCGGGAAGAATATTTTTTACAAATTTTTGATACCCAAAAATCTGTGCCCCAGTGGCTTAACCGTGAAGAATTACTGACTCAATTGGCAAACAACCCGGTACCGTTGTTTGTAGCCGGAACCGATAAAGAGTTTGCTTCGCTTGATAAATTGCTGGGCCCGTCATTTATGTTAGCGCCTTATCCTCAATGCCGCGTGCAAGCCAAAACCTTGGTTCGGCTTTCTCAAGACGCGTGCTGGAAGGAAAAAGCACTGGACCCCCTTTATTTAAAACCGGCCCGCTTTGAGTTGGTGAAACCCAAATGATAATTTTATCGGCTACGTCGTCGCAATCGGGTTTACTGGCCCAGTTAGATGCCTCCTGCTCGTTTAGTGCACATTGGACGGCAGAACAATGGCAGACGGAATTGGCACAACCCGCGGCTCGTATTTGGTGCGCGCAAGAAGATCGTGTCATAGGATTTATTGCTTTGCGCGGAGCGGCGGGTCAGTATGAACTTTTAAATTTAGCGGTATCGGCGGACCAACGTCGGCAAGGAAAAGGGCGTTTGTTGTTGTCTCACGCAATCAATGAACTAAAAAAAAGCGGGGCGGAAGAAATTACCTTAGAAGTTAGCTCTGCCAATTTGCCTGCGCAAGCACTTTACAGACAAGCCGGGTTTGGGGTTGTAGGCGTGCGTAAAGCATTTTATAAGGATGGCTCGGATGGGCTTATTATGAGGAAAAATTTATGAAATATTTATTGGGGTTTTGTTTTGGGTGTTTAACTCTTTCATTAAATGCCTTAACACTGGGCCCGTCTGCTCGCCAAGAAGCTGAGTTATTTAATACTTTTTTAGAAGCAGCCTATGCCCAACGTAAGGCGGCCCCGAATCGTTTTGAGCTTTTGCAAAAAGCATTAAAACAAGATCCTTCGTCAGCTTATCTCAAACAACAACTGGTGTCGGAAGCATTGGCAGCTAATCAACCTCAACAAGCAGACCCGTATATTGATTTTATTGATGACGAAACTTCCGATGCGCAGGCTTGGGCAACTTACGGGGCCTATCAATGGTACAAAAATAATACCTCACAAGCGTTGCAATCCTATGAAAAAGCACTTGCCTTAGAGCCGGAGGATGAAACCATTTTGTATCAGTATATTACTATTTTATCGTCGGCAGATCCGCAAAAAGCCGCTGAAGAATTAAAAGAGTTGGGTCGTTCTTATCCTCAAATTGCTCCGGCAATTTATGGGGAAATCGGGCGTATGTATTTGTATCATGCCAATTACCCAGCCGCTTTGGAGGCATTTAACCAGGCCATTAAGTTAGATGGGCAAGATCCGCAACTGCGCATGGGGCGCGTGGCGGTTTATGAAAAAACAAATCAATATTTTTTAATGCTTCATGAACTGGAAGAACTGGAAAAAATGGGGTATGCTACCGCCCCTATGTTTGCTCAAATGGGGTCTGTATTTGTATTGGTGCAAGATTTGCCGCGGGCTCAGCACTATTTTTTAAAAGCCAAAGAGCTGGATAACGGTAACATTATTGCCGGTTATTTCTTATCGGTCCTGGCAGAACAACAAGGGGATTATGCGCGCGCAGTTTCTTATATCAAGGATACGCAAGATTATTCTTCTTCTGCTACTAAACAAATACAAGTAAGTTACTTGCAACGCAAGTTAAACCAACCCAAAGAAAGTTTGCGTACTATTTCCAAAGCGTATGAACAATTTCCGGATAATGCCGAAGTTTGCTATTTGTATGCGGTTGCACTTTACGAAGAGAGGAAATATGCCAAGTCCGCACGGATATTAGCCCCTTTGACGGAAAAACTGCCCGATAACCAAGAAGTCCGGTTACAGTATGCTTTTGCTTTAGAAGGACAAAAAAAATATAAGGAAATGGAAACGCAACTGGGTATTTTACTAGAACAAAACCCGCAAAATGCCGCTGCACTTAACTTGTATGCTTATTCTTTAGCTTTGCGAAATACGCGCCTCAACGAAGCGGAACAATATGTGACGCGTGCGTTGACGGTAAATCCGCAAGAGCTATCTTTTATAGATACGCAAGCATGGGTATTTTATAAGCAGGGTAAATATAAACAAGCGGCCGATTTAATCAGCTCTATCCCCGCTGAGGTTTTGAAAGCCAACCCCGAAATGGCCTACCACGCTGTGTTAATTTACGAGGCGTTGGGGGACAAAAAAGCCTATCAACATTACCTTTTAGTGGCCTGTGGTCCGGACGGCGACTTAAAAGCCTGTACCAAAAAGTTATCCAACATTAAATAATTATACTTCCTGATATACTAGTAAGCAGCCGTGCGTGAACGTTATTTCAAAATGTGTTTGTAAGGTTAGGTTGCTTAATGTACGTGTAGTACCCGGTAACAGTTTTTCATTTTTAAGGGGATATTTTAACCCCGAAAGAGTAACCCCGGTACATGTTTTTAGAGGGATAATACTTACGCGCTTATTTTTTTTGCACGTCAGTTTAGTACCGCGTACCAGCGGGAAGATGCGCCATTTCTCACCGGCCAGGCAAATTTTCAATTTGCGCGTAAAGCGGGCTAGGGCCAGTAGGTTTCCGACGGAAAAATCCCACCGGTCTCCTACAAAACCTATCAGCGTTACGTGCGTAAAATGATGCTTGGTAAGCCACAATAACGCTTTTTCCAAATCGGTATTTTCTTGCGAAGGTACATGTAAAATGCGGTCTGCCAATTTTCTTTTAGCAGCGGCAGAAACCGAATCCAAATCGCCGATTACGCCGTCCGGTATTACGCCGCAAGCCAAGGCATGGTCTGCCCCGCCGTCAGCGGTTAATACATAGTCAGCCTGTGCTGCCAACTGTTTTAATAAACGCGCGGAAACGGTTTCCCCGTTACCAATCAATAATGCCCGATAAGTTTGCATGTTTAGGTTTCCTAAATAAAAGTAAGATAATTAAACTAATCAGTACCCCAATGTAAAAGGGGTCTACAATTGCCATAAAATCATTTTTCGGGATAATGTACCATATCGTCATGGCGGACGCGCTGATGAGCACCGAATTTACGAACAAACGGTCGCTAATCCGGTTGGGGGAAAGGTACCCTAAAAGTAGCGGACAAAGTAAACAGGCCGAAAAGTAGGACCCTAACACCAGCCAAATTTCCTTAAAGCTTTCGTTAAATAATTGAGCCAGTAAAATAGAAAACGCACCTACCACAAAAATGGAAATCCGGTTGGATACGACGATGTTTTTAAACCGAGTCCGCAGTAAGTCAAAGCTTAATGTGTTGGAAGCAATAAATAAGAAAGAGTTTAAGGTGGACAAAATAATAGATAAAATGCCCGCCACAAAAAATCCTCTTAGCCCGACGGGCAGTAATTGAATGGCGTAGAAAAAATAGGCTTGCCCGGGTTCGGCCTGGGGCAAAAGGGCGCGTGCATAGAGGGAACCGGTTGTCGTGCAAAAATCAAACAAGAACCAAATAACGGTAGAAATCAAAATTCCCTTTTTTACCACACGGGGGGACTTGGCCGCAAAGCAGCGTTGGTAAAAGCTGGGGTCAATGAGTGTGGAAAGGGCAATAAATCCCCAAATTAGCGTGGCTAGCCACGAATTTCCGCCCGTTAAGGTAAAGTGCCCGGCGGGTAAATTGGCTTTTAAAAAGCTAAGTCCTCCAAAACTATGTACGGAAAATACCACCACTAGCGCCACCGCGCTACACATTACAAAAAATTGCACAATGTCCGAAAATACGACGGAGCGAAATCCGCCCCAAGCGCTATACAAACACACAAACAAGGTGCCCCATACCATGCCGGAAAGTACACTCATCCCAAACACCATGTGTAAAAAGAGACCTAGAGAGAGTACATACGCTACGGGTGCAATATAACAAAGCACCAAAATAGCAGATACTTTAGCGGATTTAGGCCCAAACATTTGGCGGGTTAAATCGGGCAACGTGAACGAAGAATAACGGGCTAGCCGTTCGGCTACAAAAAACGCAAAAATCAGGTACGCGATATACCAAAAAGCACCTTGTGTAATAAAATTAAAAATACCGTAATTAAACGTAATTTCGTTAACCCCAAAAATGCCGCCGTACCAGGTAGCCACCAACGTAGCCACAAAGAGGGGGAGTGTTAATTGCCGTCCCATGAGCAGATAATCTAGTGCGGACGGTTTATCCTTGCGTTTTTTTAGCCGCCACGAGCCGTAAAACGCAGCTGCTGCAGTGGCAATCAGCACACCGGCAAACACCGCCCAATCTAGAGGCTCAAAATAAGTAAGGGTTTGTAATTCGGGTAACATCTTATATTTATTTTATCATAAAAAGGCCCCTACGTAAGGGGCCTTGGATTTTTTGAATTACCACAAATAATAAGCCGGTATCAGTAACAAAAGCGACAGACCGACCAAAATCACTTCCAACTTAATAAACCACTTCAGCCACATCGGGTAAGAAATTCCCGCTAGGGCCAACGCCCCCATGGTAACCGGGGCGGTAGGCAAAATGGGGTTACCCCACCCGTCGCCGAATTGGAAGGCCAAAATGACCGTCTGGCGTGAAACGTGTACCAGGTCCCCTAGCGGAATCATAATAGGCATAGTAAGCACCGCTTGCCCGGATCCTGAAGGCACAAAGAAGTTAAGTAACGTTTGCGTAAGGAACATCGCCCACGAGGCCACAATCGGGTGTAAGTGCCCCACAACCTGGCTCATGGCGTTTAAGAATGTGTCTAAGATGTGTCCGTCGGTAGCAATGACCACGATAGAACGCGCCAAGGCCATCAAAATACATACGCTGACCATGGACTTAGCCCCGTCAATAAAGGCGTCGCTCGTTTCGTCCACGGTAAGGCCGCCAAAGTACGCACTGGCAATAGATACCCCTACAAACACCGCGGCAATTTCAATCATATACCATTGGTAGCGGATTACCCCATAAAACAGGGCTACCATACCTACGATAAACGACAAAATAACCAACTTATGTGCCCGGGTAAGTTTAAAGTTTTCATCCGGGGTTACGTCGTTGATAATTTGTAGTTCTGCCCGTTTGTCTAGGTCCATTTTATAGGTTAAGCTTTTGGTCGGGTTTTTGCGTACGCGCTCGCCGTACCAGCTGAAAAATCCGGCCACGACCGAGGTAAATACAAACCACACCACCAAGCGATATTCCCAACCGGAATACATGGGCAGTTGTGCAATGCTTTGCGCAATTCCCACGGTAAACGGGTTTACAAATGCGGCTGAAAACCCGGTAAATGCACCGATAAACGGCAAGCTCATGCCGATTACGGTGTCATACCCTAGCGAAAGTGCCAGCGGAATAAAAATAGGAATAAAGATTAAAGTTTCTTCTTCCATGCCAAACATGGCCCCGCAAATTGAGAACAAAAAAATACATACGGGGATAAACAGTTTGGTCCATTTGGGGTGGGTGGAAAAGAAAGCACTTATTTTTTTAATGACTGTATGCACAGCCCCGGTGCGCTCAATAATGGTAAATAACGCGCCGACCACTAAAATAAATGCGATAATTTCCGCACATTGTGTGAACCCTTTGACGGGAGCGGCGAGGATATCGCCAATGCCTTGCGGCGCACTCGACACGGGGTGGAAGGAACCGGCTACCGCCATGGTGCGCCCGGCCTCTTCGATACGGTCATACTGTCCGGTGGGTAAAACCCACGTTAACACGGCCACGGTGGCCATGATTGCAAACACCAAGAAATAGGTGTTGCACAACATTCTTTTGGCTCTT
>CACXHA010000048.1 GCA_902767385.1 uncultured Elusimicrobium sp. | reverse complement strand
TTGCAACATCCACAAGGTTTCGTGTTCAATGGTAAATTCAATATCCAACATATCGTGGAAGTGTTTTTCCAAGCGTTTTTGGATATCATCTAATTGTTTGTACACTTTCGGCATCACTTTTTCCAACGTCGGCAAGTGCGCGGAGTGCGCGTTGGTGGACCACTTGTTCATCGGCGACGGAGTGCGGATACCGGCTACCACGTCTTCGCCCTGGGCGTTGATTAAGTATTCGCCGTAGAAGTGGGAATCGCCGTTACCCGGGTTGCGGGTAAAGGCCACGCCGGTGGCGCTGGTGTCACCCATGTTACCAAATACCATGGTTTGTACGTTTACAGCGGTACCCCAATCGTTGGGAATATTTTCAATGGCGCGGTAAGCAATAGCGCGTTTACCGTTCCAAGAAGCAAACACCGCCCCGATAGCGCCCCACAATTGTTCCACCGGATTATCCGGGAATTCTTTGCCGAGCACTTTTTTAACGGTTTTCTTAAATTCTACGCACAGTTTTTTAAGCTCTTCGGCCGGGATTTGCGTATCGTCTTTTACTTTCAGTTCGGCTTTCTTTTTGGCCATCATGCCGTCTAAAATTTTGCGGATTCCTTCGCCGTCTTTGGGTTCAATACCGGCGGCTTTTTCCATTACTACATCGGAGTACATCATAATTAAGCGGCGGTAAGCGTCGTACACAAAGCGGGCATTGTTGGTTTTGGCAATCATACCCGGAATCGTTTTTTCGGTAAGACCGATGTTCAAAATAGTTTCCATCATACCCGGCATGGAAGCACGCGCCCCAGAACGTACGGACACGAGCAAGGGGTTGGTGGCAGAACCAAATTCTTTTTTGGTTTCTTTTTCTACTTTTTTAAGGTTGGCTTCTACGTCTGCTTTTAAGGTTTTAGGATAGGTTTTTTTGTTGTTCCAGTAGTAGGTGCAGACTTCGGTGGTAATGGTAAAACCGGGGGGAACGGGCAATTTTAACTGGCCGGACATTTCAGCTAAGTTGGCCCCTTTACCGCCCAAAAGTTCCTTCATTTTTCCGTTGCCTTCTGCCTTACCGGCACCGAAGGAATAAACGTATTTCACATTTTTAATTTTTTTAGAAACGGGTTTTTTTACAACAGTTTTTTTAGCGGCCGCTTTTTGGGCGGTTGCTTTTTTAGTGGTTTTCTTAACCATGGTGTTCTCCCTAATCATAAGTTAACGCGCGCGTAAGAGCGGGCGTGAATATTCTTATATATTGTAGTACATTTGGGAGGGAAAATAAAATTTATTTTTAGGGCCTAGGTAAAACTGGGTCTTTTGGCCCTTGTATCCGCAAGACTCATTTTTTACAATAAAACTATGAAACGGATTTTACCCATTATTTTGTTGATAACGGTATTGTGCGACACCGGCTTTGCGCAAAAAAAACTACTCGTCCAAGCAGGAGTAGAGATACTTGCGGCCAAAAAACCCGTCCGGGTAGCCCTAACCCCTACGCAAGTACTCTCACAAGTGCGTCCGTTTATCGCCACGCATAACCGCCGTCCGCTTTCCAGTATTTATCAAAATGGGGTGGTAGTTCCCATGGACCAACTTTCACCGGAAATCCGCCGAGAAGTGGCTCTGGGGGCCGCGGTGCAACGCATTTTGATTCGTGCGAAAATGGGGAAAGTGGACCCACAGCACCCCGACGTTATTGAATTGCGTCGTCTTATTGAGCAATATCCAGGGACTCATACTCTTTGTGTGAAGGAGTTGCTTTCCCAATTACAAGATTTTTTGGCTTCCCATAACGGCAAACGTCCGCGGGCTTTATTTTATAAAAACAGCCGAGCGATTCCTACCGAAGCACTAACCCCCGAACAATTGACGGAGGCGCGTTTAGCCCGCCAGGTAATGCACGTAATCAAGTGGGCTAAAAAAACAGGAAACATAAATGACCCCGATACGCAAGCCCTGGTCAAGGCCTGGGGAAACAATCGTCCTCCCGCTCCAAGTGATAGTGAATTGTTGGAAAAATTAAATAAGTGGGTGGCCTCCCATAATGGTGTGCGACCGCGGCTTACTATTTACGATGAACACTGCAAGAACATTCCAATCGCTCAAATGACTACGCAAGAACGAGAAGAACATACATTGGCCCGGCAAATGGAACGAAAATTAAGAGAAGGCATTAGTGACAAACAAATCCGCGAAGCTATGTGGGTCATCAAAAATTTACCTACTTCCGTCCGTCGATAAATTGGTTTAGTTGCCGCGTAAAAAATCCCCATGAAAGCCCTTGCTGGGTGAAACAAACCGCCCAATGGATTCTATTTTGGCTTGCATACATCCACGGCAATGCGCGGCGTTGTCTCCCGTACAAACTTTGCCGGGATAAAGCTCGTACTGTTTGCGGTACTCTGTGTACGTAACGTTGGGCATGATGACGTTGGCCCCGCATTGCAGTGCGAGCAAACGGCCTTGTGGGTGAAGTGTTTCCATAGCCGTGGTGGCAGGAATATTGATGTCGGGCAGTAAGAGGCGCATCAGTGCCATCATTTTTAAAGAAAGTTCAAAATGTCCGTCCGTTTTTTCGTTTCCAAGAGGAGTGTGGGGGTGGGGGATAAACGGACCGATTCCCGCCATATCTACCGGTAACTTTTTAAAAAATAATAAATCATCGGCTAAACTTTCCACCGTTTGCCCAGGCAACCCCACCAAAGAACCCGAACCGACTTCGTACCCCAATTCTTTTAAATCGTGTAAACAGCGCATGCGGTTTTCAAAGCTCATAGCAGGGTCCAACTTTTCGTACAAAGTTTTATCGGTGGTTTCAATGCGCAGTAAATACCGGTCGGCACCGGCCTCTTTGTAAGCCGCATATTCTTCACGCGTTTTTTCGCCGATACTTAACGTAAGGGCCACGTCTAGTTTTTTAATTTCCCGAATAATTTGGCACATCTTATCCGTATCAAAAAACAAATCTTCTCCACTTTGCAGCACAATTGTTTTATACCCCAATTTTACGGCTTCTTGCGCAGTCTCAATAATTTGGCGGGCCGATAAACGGTAGCGTTGCGCGTGTGTGTTGGAACGGCGTAAACCGCAGTACATACAATCGTTTTTGCAATAACTGGAAAATTCAATAAGTCCGCGCAAATAAACGCCATCCCCCACAAACTCTTTGCGCACGCGGTCAGCCGCTTCAAACAAAAGTTGCGGTTCTTGGCACGAGAGAATTTGTACAATTTCATCACGTGTAAGGATGTGGGATGTTTGCGCTTTTTGGATAAGTAATCGCATAGAGATAGTATATAAAATTAGGTCCAAAGGCCCAAATGAAACTGGGCCTTAATTCAATTTGGAATTAGGTACAAGGGCCCTGTTTTTTACGCTTTTAAACCGCTACTATATAAGTGTAAGCAGCAAATACGAAAAGGAGGTGGACCTTATGCCGACAGAAAAATTAACGCAACTTTTGGCGCAACAAGCTTTAAAACAAGCCCGCCTTCAACAAGCGTTTGCGAACTTGGCGCAAAGCCCGGAAATGCGAGATCTTTTAAACTTTATATAAGTGAACTCATTACCTCCTACAAGAAAAGAGTCCCAAGTGCCCGTTAGTTTCATGCTAGCGGGCATCCCATTTATAATCAACTTGCCAAAGAGCGAGTGAAAATGTTATATTTTGGTATGTCTCGTTTTATCAAAAATACATTATATGGTTTGTTTCGTCTGTCCCCCGGCGGACGGGATAGCCGTCAAACTTTTTGCGATATATACAAAGGGTTTTTACTCTTGGCCTTATTTGGTATCTTTGCCTGCACTTGGCGTAACACGTTAGCCATACTTTATGTACGGGATTGGTTGCTTATTTCCGAGCTGGGTTGTTGGATTATATGCATTTTATTTGAACTTTGGCTTGCCGCCGCGTTTGTATGCGCAGTCATCCGCCGTTGGCAGGACTTGGATATCCGCATCCCAAAAGATGATTCTTTTGAAGAATTGGTTAAGCGTGCCCGCTTTTGGGAAGTGTTAGCAACTGAAGAGGGCTCTCGGGAAAGAAACAAATATGGGGAAGCACCTGCCGATAACCCGGTACCGGTTATCAGCGAAGCTGACCTAAAAGCGGCAGTACGCAAGAAACTATTTATAGACCTAGAAGATGAAATAGAAGAAATAAAATAAGCTATACCTGTCGTTTTACAAAAGCACTCCAAATGGGGTGCTTTTTTTGGTATAATATAGAGGTACTTAGTGTAAGTATAAATTAATATAGGAGAAGGACTCCGCTCCGGCTCGGTCGTTTTTCGGATAAATGCGGCTTGGTCGGCAGGTTGCAGTCCTAAGAGAAAAATAAAATGGTACTCTCAAACCAAGACAGAAAAGACATTATCAGCAAATTCCAATCTAGCGCCAACGATACCGGCTCTGCCGCCGTACAAATCGCGCTGATTACGGAACGTATCCAATACATTTCCAATCACCTCAAAGCCAACCCCAAAGACTTTGCGGGAGAAACCGGCCTCAACAAACTCGTAGGTCAACGCAAACGCTTGTTGGCGTATTTGAAACGTACGGACTTTGAAAAATACCAAGCCGTTACCAAAGAATTAAAACTGAGAAAATAAGGAATTTTAAATGCCTAACTTTAACCATAACTTTGACATCCAAAGCGTGGAAGTTACCGTTGGACGCGATACCATTAAACTGGAAACCGGTTTAATCGCTAAGCAAGCCGACGGCGCCGTAGTAGCCAGCATGGGCGATACGCGCATTTTGGCTACCGCTGTTTCCACCAAAGAGCAAAAACCGGGTATTTCCGATTTTACGCCCTTAACGGTCAACTACAAAGAAAGAACCTACGCCGCAGGCAAAATCCCCGGCGGATTCTTTAAACGTGAAGGCAAAGCTAGCAAGAAAGAAACTTTGTCTTCCCGCATTATTGACCGCACCATGCGCCCCATTTTCCCCGAAGGTTTCGCGTGCGAAACCAACGTAACGGCCATGGTAGTCTCTGCCGACCCGACCAACGATGCCGATATTTTAGCCGTACTCGCTTCGTCCGCGTCCGTAGTGATTTCTTCTATTCCGTTTAACGAGCCGGTAGCCGCCGTACGTATCGGCCGCATTAACGGGCAATACATCGTCAACCCCACCAAAGAAGAACAAGCCATGCCGGAGTGCGATATGGACCTGACTATCGCCGGTTCCGCGCAAGGTATTTTAATGGTGGAAGGCGGTGCTAAAGAAGTAGAAGAAAGCGCCATTATTGAGGCCATGGAAGTAGCCAAGCCGGAAATTGACAAAATGTGCGCCGCGCAACTCAAACTGCGCGAACTGGCCGGCAAGCCGAAATTTGAATATGTGGTAGAAAAACTGCCGCAAGAAGTAGTGGATTTAGCCAACGGTGCTTTCCGCGAAGAAGCCAAAAAAATCTTGCACGCCTTTAGCGACAAGCAAACGCGCGACACGCAAGTGGCCCAACTTAAAAAGAACTTCGCCGAACAACTTACCGAAAAATACGCCGAAAACGCCGCTACCTACGCCGGGATCGCTTTGGAAAACATTATGTACGAAGAATCCCGCGCCTTGGTACTGCACGAAGGCGTGCGTGTGGACGGCCGCAAACCGACCGAAATCCGCCCGCTGAGCTCTTTGGTAGGTTATTTACCGCGCGCCCACGGTTCTGCCGTATTTACCCGCGGCCAAACCCAATCGTTAGCCGTAGCCACGTTGGGCACCAAAGATGACCAACAAATGGTAGAAGGTTTAGAAGATATTTCTTATGAGCGCTTTATGCTCCATTACAACTTCCCGGGTTTTGCTACGGGTGAGTGCAAACCGGACCGCTCTCCGGGCCGCCGCGAAATCGGCCATGGGGAACTTGCCCGCCGCGCGCTCTTGCCGTTAATTCCCAGTGAAGAAGAATTCCCGTACACGATTCGTGTCGTTTCCGACATTACCGAATCCAACGGTTCTTCCTCTATGGCCTCTGTATGTGGCGGTTCTTTGGCCCTTTTTGATGCAGGTGTGCCGATGAAATCGCCCTGCTCGGGTATTGCCATGGGAGCCATTAGCGGGGAGGGAAAATTTGTAGTCCTTTCCGACATTATGGGCTTAGAAGACCACCTGGGAGATATGGATTTCAAGCTGACCGGTTCACGCAAAGGGATTACGGCCTTCCAAATGGACGTAAAACTCAAAACCGGTATGCCGCTTGACGTGTTGCGCCAAGCCATTAAACAAGCTACCGAAGGCCGCATGTTCATCATGGACCACATGGAGAAAACAATTGCTGAACCTCGCAAAGAAGTTTCTCCGTACGCGCCTGTGATTTACAAAATGCAAATCTCGGTAGACAAAATCGGCGCTGTCATTGGGCCCGGCGGTAAGAACATTAAACGTATTACCGAAACAACCGGCACCAAGATTGACATTGAAGAAACCGGTATCGTAACGATTGCCGCTTCCAATGCCGAAAAACTCAACCAAGCCAAAGCGGAAATTGAAATGTTAACCGCCGAGCCGGAAGTAAATAAAATTTACAAAGGCAAAGTGGTATCTATTCAACCCTTTGGTGCGTTTGTGGAAATTTTACCCGGCAAAGACGGACTGTTGCACATCTCCGAAATTGCCAAACACCGCATCAATAAAGTAGAAGACGTACTCAAACTGGGCGAAATCGTCGAAGTGAAGTGCGTGGAAATTGATAATAGCGGTAAAGTAAGGTTGTCGCGCAAGGCCTTGCTCAAATAAGTTATCTCCAACAAGTACCCCGGGCCTAACCGCCCGGGGTTTTTT
>CACXHA010000047.1 GCA_902767385.1 uncultured Elusimicrobium sp. | reverse complement strand
TTGCCCCCATAAATTGCTACAATACTTGTATGCCCCGTTAGCTCAACTGGATAGAGTACTGGTCTTCGGAACCAGTGATACGGGTTCGAATCCCATGCGGGGCATTTTTTCATCTTACTTGAAAAACCTAGTTCATTTTTATTAAAATACTTCCATGAGATCCTTACAAAATGAAGCCGCCGCCCATTGTCCCAACGAGTGTGAACCATTTGATGTTACCTATTGGTCCCTGGTGCGTGGCGACGAGAACGAAGACTTAAAAGCCGCCATTTTAGGGGGAGAGCTCAATTTGGTGCGTTGCCCGGAATGCGGAACATACTTTCACCACGACGGGGAAATTATCTATTTTGATGCCCCGGCCGAACTCTTGGTTTTTGTGTTTTCCCCTAAAGATAAATCGCGTGAGCACGAACTTAAAGAAAAAATTGAACACGACTACCAGATTATCAAAAATTCCCTGTTAAAAGATGTCCATTTGAATTATCCGCCGCTGTGTGTATTTGGACTGGAAGAACTTCAGCATTTGTTACACCATGAGGAAAAAATAGCCGCCGAATCGGAAGTAATTGCTGCCGCGGCCGCAACGCAAGGCTTTGAAGTAGCTCGGCTCAAACCTTCTTACGCACGCGAAAACCATTTCCCGCTATATGTACCGGCACGCGGTACTACCGCCAATGACTTTGCCGTAGCCGCTGCCAAAGTGCTCAAAAGCGGGCTCAACTCCACGCTTCTGCTAAATTTTAAAGATAAAATGAGCGAGGACGGAGCCAAAGCCCCGGTTTTACTATGAGCGAAATTATCCCCGAAAAATACCATGATATGCTCCTTTCCATTGGAACGTATGCCCAAAAACTAGGCTTGCGCGCGTGGGTAGTAGGCGGCGCGGTGCGTGATTTCTATCTTGGGCGCGATACCGAAGATATTGACCTTACTTTTGACGGCACGCAAGAATCCGTAGCCAATTTTTGTATTAAAATGTGGGGCGGAGTAAAGCGCAAATTTTCCAAATTTGGCACCTATAAGGTTAATTTGGATAACGGCCTACATTTGGATTTGGCGCGCCTACGCCATGAAACATACCCCTTCCCCGGCGCACTGCCCGAAGTAACTTTTACCAAAGACATCAAGCAAGATTTGTTCCGGCGTGATTTTACGGTAAACGCCTGGGCCTTGTCTATTTTACCGGACGAATTTGGTAAAAGCGTGGACCCATACGGAGCCAAAAAAGATATTGACGCGGGGCTACTTCGCATCTTACATGAAAAAAGTTTTTTTGATGACCCTACCCGTATGTACCGCGGGGTACGTTTTGCCGGACGCTTTGGTTGGCGGGCCGCCCCGATTACCAAAAAATTATTTTTAGAAGCAGACAAAGAACAAGCGCCTCTTTTAATCTCGCGCGAACGTTTTAGCCAGGAATTTTTGAAAATTTTAGCGGAAGAAAAAATCAAAGAAATTTTTGACTTTCTCATTCAATATGATTTACTTAAATTTGCCTGGCCCAGTTTGACTTGGCACGACGGGCTTTTGCAATTAAAAGGACCTTATGAACGCCTGGGATTGTTGACGTGTACGCTAGGAGACAACGGAGAAGGGTTCCTGCGAAGTTTACACTTGCATAAAGATATTTCCCATGTCATTAAAGAAGCTTGGAAAGTGGAACAGGAACGTATGAGCCCGCTAAGCGAACTGACCGACTTTCAAACCCATGTTTTACGCGCGTTTTTCCCGCATTTACCTCCCATGGCCCTGCAACCCTGCGTCGTAAAAGGACTGGACTTAAAAGAATCCGGCATTTATGGGCGCAATATTGCCAAGTTACTCGTTCAAATCCGCAAGGCACAATGGGAAGGGAAAGTAACTACCCGCCAAGAAGCCTTTACCCTCATCGGAAAATAATTTAAGCCATAAAAAATCCCCGGTACAAACAACGTGCCGGGGTGGTTTTGGCTCTAATTATTTTTATTTAGTTGGCACTAATTAAAATGAGCTACTTATAGAATAACTAATTTAATCTAATTTGTCAAGTATTTGCTTTTATCATAAACAAAAACTACGGGACTATATAAAAGCCCCGTAGTATATAGTTAATTCTTACGTGATTACATCTTATTAGTGAAATAAACCGGTGTTTTGTTTTTGTCTCTGGCCTTGGCAGAAATTTTGTATATTTCGCCTTCTACTCCAATCCACACCAGATTTTCTTTCCCTGAAGAAAGGACCTTATTCATATCGCGTTGGAACTGCACCGGATCCCCTGATAACAAAGCCAAACGTACTAAATTATTGGTATAGTATCCATAACGGATACGGTGTCCTTCTTCTAAAATGGCGATATTATGCAAAAATTCCTGTGCCTGGCGCACCTTATATTTGTTTTGCCAATCACGCCCGCCAAAAGATTGATACAAAGAGCTTACAAACAAAACAAGTAATAGCGCCCCTAAACCGTGAACCGCCCAAGTTTCCCAACCGGCACGTTCACGCATTTGCACCACCACACTCCCTCCGAAAATATCATGCAAAGAACGTTTCCGGTCATCAACAAGCGCTAACACAAATCCGCCGAAAAACAAAAAAGCACTCACATAATAACCTATAGCCCGCATAAAGGCACGTTGCCAAGAAATGGGGCCGCTTAAATCTTTTTTTACAACGGCAATACCTACCAAATTTTTACCTAAAGTAACACGTCCACCTGATGAAAAAATAGTTTCATATAACACAAATATCAAGTTTACCGCCACTGCCATGACCACCGCGTGCCACATTTCCAAGCTTTGCCCCATCAACTTGCAGATAAACCAAGTAATGGCTTTTAAGGGCAAAAATATAACTCCGTAGTCAATGGCTAATGCTACAAAACGCTCGGTAATAGAAGCATATTCAACCACCGGTTGGGGCTGCTCAAATTCCACACTAGCAGGTGCATCTTGCATAATATTAATGCGGGTTTCTTCGTTCATAGATTCTCCGTTACTTTATTATAACAAGTTTTTGCTTAAAATCCCCGGTCCATTTCTTCCAATGCCGCAATACGTTTCTCAATGGGCGGATGGGTGGCCCAAATGCCACTTAACCACGAAAATAAATTTTGTTTCTCAAGTGGATTTTCTATACACATAGCCGCCATACTGGCACGTTTATCCAATGCTTCTACACGGCTGTCTTGCGAAATTTTACGCAAAGCATTTGCTAACGCGCGCGGGTTGCGCGTCATAAGGGCCCCAGTTGCATCTGCCAAGTATTCGCGCTTGCGGGAAATAGCCAAGCGAATCAACGGCGCAAACAAAAGGCCATACACCCAACAAATAATCCCTAAAATAATAAAAAGCATGGCTCCGTTATTTTTGTTGTTACCGCCGGAACGGGAAGAAAGCCCTATGCGAAAACATATTTCCCCCGCGAACGTAAAAAATGAAATCCCGGCTACCGTAATGAGCATTAAACGAATATCGCGGTTTTCAATGTGCGCCAGTTCATGAGAAATAACCCCTTCTAATTCGGCGCGATCTAACTTTTGAACAATTCCTTTTGTAAGGGCCAAAGAGGCGTGTTGCGGGTCCCTCCCGGTAGCAAACGCGTTTAAGGACTCATCATCCATAATGTAAATGCGTGGCACGGGTACCCCGCGGCTAATGCACAGGTTTTCTACCAAACGGTAAATTTCGGGTTGGTCTTGGCGGGAAATCGGAATAGCCTCAGCACTGTTAAGTAAAATATGATCTCCACTGAGATAAGAAACGGCCATCCAAATAGAAGCTAATATCCAACAAATAACTACCACTCCCGCCGATACAAAAAATGCTTCTATACCTGCCGCTTGTGTGGTGGAAAGCACTTCCCCGTTGAGCGTACCCGTCAAAGTGGGCGGTACAAAAGCAAACCAAATTCCACCTAGCACAAGTCCTGTAAACACCGCAAATGCCGCCGGGAACAGTAACACTAACAGCCACGTGCGGCGTTTGTTATCGGCAATATGTTGGTAGGTGGTGGCCATGGTTAAAATTCTACTTTAACCGGCTGTTTGGCGGCTTGTTCTTCCGCGGCCAATTCAAAAAGCGGTTCTTGCGTAAAGTGGAAATGTCCCGCAATTACATTGGCCGGAAATTGCTGAATTTTCGTATTAAAAGCCATCACATTCCCGTTATAAAAACGACGGGCCGCTTGGATTTTATCCTCGGTATCGCGCAGTTCCCGTTGCAGTTCCAAAAAGTTGGTATTGGCTTTCAAATCGGGATAGTTTTCGCTTAAGGCAAATAGCGATTTTAAAGCTCCAGTTAATTCCCCTTCCGCCTTGGCTACTTGTTGTACGGTTTGCGGTTGGCTAAAAGTGGCACTACGCGCAGCGATAATTTTTTCCAAGGTTTCGCTTTCATATTTGGCATACCCTTTGACGGTAGAAAGTAGATTGGGAATTAAATCAAAGCGGCGTTTGAGCTGCACTTCAATATCACTCCACGCTTCTTTAACTTGGTTACGCATACGTACCAAAGAGTTGTACAAACTCATTACATAAAATCCAACAATCGCTATTACAATTACGACAATTAAAATACCGCTCATTTTTCTTCCTCCATATTTTGTTTTTGGTTATGATAAAACTCATAACGCGACGCTTCGTAGAGCCCGTGCGCCAAAGCTTTCATATGCGCAAAACGCTCCGGCTCTTGGGTGGATAAATCCTCACGGAAATTTTCCGCCGCATACTTATAAAGTCCTTCCTTTTCCCCTTGGCTATGGTAATAGTACTCCCCTTGCACAAATCCAATAGGCGAAGGGGTGTCGGCCCAACCGTAAATCAGGGCACCCGGTTCGGCACCCGCGTTGGTAGTAAGTACATCACGCCCAATGGCGCGCGTTTTATACCCACGTCCCAACAGCCCCATGGCTATCGGAAAAATATCCACTTGGCTGGCCGTTTTGTCAATCTTTTGGGCTTTTTGAATGGGCCCGCCGGCAATAATTAACGGAATCCAATGATTAATAAGATTGAGTTCCACCGTACCGCGCGGCATATTTTCCGACTGAGGAGCTGCCAATCCATGGTCACCAAAGATAAAGAAAATGGTATTTTTGTAATAAGGTTCTTTCTCGGCCAGTTTGAAAAATTCCCTCAAAGCATGGTCCGAAAACCGCAGTGAGTTGTACTCGGCTACACTTACAAAACTGCGTTTGTGGGCCAAATCCTCACCAATATCAACCGGCTTAAATCCGGCATTATCCTCAGGGATTGTATAAGGACGGTGATATCCGGCCGTTTGGATAATAGCAAAAAACGGTTTCTTTTCTTCTTGCTGTTCCTGTGCAAGCACGCGGTTAGCCTCGCGGAATAAATCCAAGTCCGAAATACCCCATACATCGTTGCGGTGTTCATTTTCAAATTGTCCTTCCTCGTACATATGAATATCACCAATGTTATGTTCCAATACACCGCGGATATTACCCCAGTTAGCACTGCCCCCGATAAAATAATACTTTTCGTAGTCTTTTAAGGCATTAATAATAACGTGCTGATCCACCACTAGCGGATTACGTGAACTGGTTTTAAAGGAAGTCACGTCCGGGATATTAGTTACCGTAGCAAACACCGCACGAGCCGTAGCAGATGTGGGCGAGAAAAAATTCGTAAACAAAATAGATTTGTCTGCTAACTCCCGCACAAACGGAGTCGGGTCCAAGTCCGGGTTGGTAAACGAAATTTTATTCCACGCCAACGATTCCATAAAGATAATCACCACGTTGTAATCGTGTTGTTCATTGGCAGGTTTATTGGCTATTTCGCGGTCAAAAGAAAGTTTTTCTTTATCGGGATTTTGTACCTGCAAAAAGGCAGCAACTTCATCATAATAGGAACGTGTTTTGTCTGCATCAAAACTATCGGCTTTTACAAAACGGGCTGTATCAAAAAGATTAAGTACCGGGTTCAATGTCAAATTACAAATAAAATGGTTTGTAGAGTGATAAGCATTACTCCAACGCAGCGGATATTGGCTGATTTTTCCAAACCCTAATCCACCGGCAATGAGTAAGCTTAAAAAGAACCACCCCAATTTTCCCCACCAACGACGGTTATCGGGCGTACTAAAAGCTTTTTGCACAAGTTGGTTTACAAACCAATATCCTAGCCCCACACATAATAAAAGCGCTAGTACCGCCCATACCAACGGATAGGTTTGCCAAGCCATTTGTAACGAAATCAGCGGATTTTCACTATACTTAAAAATGGAATAATTAATACGCATGGCAATGTAAGCATAGTGGGCAAAGTCCGCAAAATACACAAGCACTACGGCGGCTTCCAACACGCCGCACAACGCCGCTATAAACTTGCGGATATAGAGCGCCCCTTTCCAAAATGCGCACAGGGTTAAATAAACCCCTAACGGGATAGACAAAAAACCGGCCAAGCGGAAATCAAATTTAGCACCGATGTAAAAGGTGGTCCATAATTCATGGTAATGAGCAGAAGTCAACGCTGCGTGGAAAACACCCAAAAAGATAATTCTAAAAATTCCAAACAAGAGCCAGTTCGCCAGAAAGAACGTAAAATAAGCTTTTACCCATCCTGGCACAATTTGCTTTTTCATAGAAACGCCTCAAGTAATAAGATATTTATATTTTACAAAAATTAAGAGGACGACGGCCATCTTGTATGTACAAAATCACCCCAGACTAGACGAGATAGTTTTTGTAGGTTAGGCGTAAGAATAAGTGTTGGTCTTACATCCAACCCACATGACAAAGAGTAATTAAGTGTCAGCCCCGAAGGTTTCTATCGGGAAATGACCCGTTTTTATATCAAAATACCCCGGGGAGACGAGGAACCCCGGGGTTTAATACTTGCCTGGCGTTGCACCCGGCAAATTATGTTAACAAGGTCCGCAACTACGTGTACGATAAGAATCCTGACACATGTTATAGTATACTGTAGTTTCTCCTGCAACATATTGACCACACCAACCACTATAGGGTTTTTCGTAATATACACAATTTGTAGAAGTATTATCTGTACATAATTTATTTCCATCGATCACATAAACATAGTCGGATATAGTCTTATTTGCCGCATTCAATACCGCTACGAACGTATTATACCTACTCTGGCTAATTGACCCGGTGCTGTTGCTACACGTCGTTCCGTCACAACTCAAAGGCGCGGGCACTACTAAGATACATCCGGTTTCATTCCACTCTTCTTGCCATATGATCCCCACACAGTTGTAGCTAGACGTCATTGTCCCGCCCGTATACGGACTACCACACCCTACCGTTTGGGATACCGGCTTATCTATACAACTTCCTTGCCAAGCGTTATTATCATCTATCCATTGACCGTTTGTTCCACACGTTACCGTACGCGTTTTCTTTCCACATTGGTTACTGTTATGATCATGACAAATATATTCTTCATCCGGTTTATTATTCGGGTCACAACATTGGCTCTTGTTCCACGCAGGCTCTGTCCATGCGTTGTTTTGGCATGTTACCGTGCGTGTCATCTTCCCGCTTACACCATTATCACAATTTTGTTCTTCAGCAGGTTTGCTAGGACACGTGCTCCAATCTGCATATTCCC
>CACXHA010000046.1 GCA_902767385.1 uncultured Elusimicrobium sp. | reverse complement strand
TGTACGACGGCAAAACCGGCTTGCGTGTCAATTTGTAAAATGCGGTTAAGGGCGGTTACATTTAAAATAACGCCGCCGCGCAAAGCGGTGCAACTGCCTGCGTGGTTGGTAGCGCTGGCCCGCACCACAAAAGGAATATGATGTTTAGCACATATACGCAGTAAAGGAGCAATTTGGTAAGCGTGTGTTACCTGGATAACTCCGTCGGGTTGAGTGCGCGAAAGGGCACAGTCGTAGGCGTAGAGAGATAAAGAAAGCGCATCGGTTTGTACGTTTGCGGGGCCTACAATGTGAGCAAATTCTTTTTTGATTCGCGGCGTGAGTTTCATAATTTGTGCTATACTATATTATAGTATTTAGGACGGATCCTATGCAGAAAATACCCCGCAGACTCATTGCTGTAGGCGACGTGCATGGCCAATTTGAAGGATTGGTGAAAATTTTGCGTCGTGCCAAGCTCATTGATGCTCAACAACAATGGTGCGGTAAAAATAGCCGTTTGGTACAAATTGGCGATATTTTGGACCGCGGGCCGTTTTCTTTAAAAGTAGATAGCCTCTTGGATAGACTGCAAGTGCAAGCGCCTACAAGCGGCGGGGAAGTGATCCGCTTGGTAGGAAATCATGAGTTGGAACTGATGATGGAAAATTACCTGATTTCCGAATTTCAGCGAGAGCAAGCTATGCAAATGCGCGAAAAGCTGATTGGACAATCGTTAGCGGGCGATTTAAAAGCCGCCTATGCCTACAAAGGGTTTTTGTTCACGCACGCCGGCGTAACACGTAAACTGATGCGTATTTTTAAACTTCAGTTAGAGGATCCCAATGCCGCCAATTTGGCCATGTTAATAAACTTAATTTTTAAGGAATCAATCAAGCACGCTTTCTTTAAACATCCCATTTTTAATATTAGTATTAGCCGCCGCGGGCCGGACCGGTTTGGCGGTATTTTTTGGGAAGATTTGGAAGATTTAATTGCGTCTTATCCGCAGGGCAGCCCGGTATGGCAGGTTTTTGGGCACACGCCGGTAGAAAATATGGTGGTGGACCGGACGGCCAATATGATAGCCCTGGACGTGGAAATGCAACACAAACTGCAGTATTTAGAGATCAGCGACCAGGGAATTCCCACCGTAGTAAGTTTATAATACTTCTTTGATGATTTTTTCGGTTTGGCGGTCCATTTCCGCGCGGTCTTGCGGGGAGTGGTCGTCCATACCCGATAAGTGTAACGCTCCATGCGTAACGTACATGAGCATTTCTTGTAAAATGGTGTGGTTAAATTGTCGGGCGTTTTTACGCGCCACCGGATAGCAAACAAAAATGTCCCCAAAGCCCCAGGGTTCGCCGGGGGGTAAGACGGGCGGGCGCGCATTATTAAAGGAAATAACATCGGTTACGTAGTGATGCCCCAGGTATTGTTTGTTTACGCGCAAAATTTCTTTTTCGTCTACAAAAATCACATTAACTTCTATGTTTTGACGGGCGAATTTTTTAAGACCCTTTTGTAGCGCACGCGTGTAAAGGCCGGTGCGGCGCAGGTATTTGGGAACAGACGTGTTGTAGAAAATATGTGCTTGCATTAAAACTTATTTTTCCCGCGCGGAATCACAATAATTCCCGACGGGTCAATATAGTATTTTTGCGAATCTTTTTCTAAATCCAGGCCGATCGTTTGCTTGGCGGCAATGGTATTAAAGCGGTCCATAATTACTTTTTTAAGTTTACATCCGGCTTTAATTTCGCAATTATCCATAATCACGCAGCCTTCCAATTCGGCTCCTTCACCGATGATGACACTATCGCTGATGACACAGTTTTTAATTTTAGCTTTGGGATTAATCACGCAGCCGTCGCCAACCATGGAATTGGTAATACTGCCCCCCAACAATTTGGTGGGAGGAACCCGGTGAAGCGTGGTGCTAATGGGCCATTTAGGGTTATCCAAATCCAGTTTGGGTTTAGGGCCTAACAAATCCATATTGGTTTGCCAAAAAGATTCAATCGTTCCCACATCGCGCCAATAACCCGGTTCTTCATACGACTTACCGCCGGGTAGTTTTTGGCTTTGGAAATTGTACGCATAGGTGCGGTAGTCGGTTAAAATTTTGGGCAAAATGTGTTTGCCAAAATCAAGCGCGGGCGTATCGGCGAAACGTTTTTGCAAAACCTGCAAAAGCGTATCTGTATTAAAAATGTAGTTGCCCATGGAGGCGTAGGCGTGTTTTGGGTCACCGGGGATACAATGCGGTTTAGCCGGTTTTTCATCAAATTGAATAATGCGGCCATCGGCATTAGTGCCCAGTACCCCAAAAGAGCTAGCCGCTTGCAGCGGCACCGTATTAGCGGCCACCGTTACGTCTGCCTTGTGTGCTACGTGGTAGTCAATCATTTGCCGTACGTCCATGCGGTAAATGTGATCTGCCCCGAAAATAGCCACTAAATCGGGTGCGAAATCTTTGACTAAATTGATGTTCTGGCGCACACAATCAGCAGTGCCGCGGTACCAAATTTCCCCCAAACGCATTTGCGGGGGTACACAGGTTAAAAAGTGGTCCGCCACAATTCCTTCGGTGCGCCAGGTGGTACGCAAATATTCAATTAAACTTTGGGAGAGGTACTGCACAAGTACGTACGAGGAAAAAATACCGGAGTTGATGAAGTTGGACAAAACAAAATCCACAATGCGGTATTTTCCGCCAAACGGTACAGACGGTTTAGAGCGGTCTTTAGTGAGCGGATAAAGGCGTTCGCCTTTTCCACCGGCCATAATCATCCCTAGCACTCTCATAGAGCTTATCCCCTATTTCTTATGCGCCGCCGAGCGGAAGTTGTTTGTTAAGCGCTTCAAACGCTTCCCAAGCCCAGGGCATTTTTTCCTTAACCATATCCGCAATTACATTGGCGTACACGCGGATTTCATACTGAGCGTGTGCGTCGGTACGCAAGCACAAAAAGTTAAATAAACTGCGGGCATTTACACTCCAATAAAATTGGGTGTATTGGCACACCGGGAGAACCCCGCGGGCCATTTCCCGCGCGACGCCGGCTTCAATAAGCTTGTGGTAAGCCGCGTAGGAAGCTTCAATGCTGTCTGCGTAAATTTTGCGCAAAGCCGCTTGGTCTAAGGAGGAGGTGGCTACCGATCCTTGTTTGTTTTTGGTATCTTGTCCGCGGAAAGTTTGCGGAATATAAAACTCATCTTTTACTTCGGTATAGCGGGCGCTGACTTCGTTATAAGAACCCCAGCGGTGGCGCATCCATTGGCGCGCTACATAGATAGGACAGCAAATATGAAATTGAAAATAACAATGCTCAAAGGGGGTGTGATGGGCGTGTTCCATTAAATACTTAATAAGACGTTTGTCTTGTTCCGGCCCTTTGGATACGGCCCCAAACGATACGCGGGCCGCTTGTACGGCGCGGTCATCCCCGCCCATAAAATCAATTAGGCGTACAAATCCTTTATCTAAAACATCAATTTTTTCGGTTGATTGTGCCACAGGTTTTCTCCTAACTTATTTTAAAATTTCTACAACGCTGCTTGTGCCGTTGGGCAAAACCTCAGCCGTTAAAATAGCCTTATCGGTACAGGCCGTATCGTATAGCACGCCGGCCAATTCTACGGTATCGGTCACTTGCAAACGTCCTTTTTCGTATTTCAAAAAGTGTATTTTACCATCTTGATATTGCCCAAATGTTTCACTGAGTAGCCCTAGTTTCGTTCCGTTTTCTACAGCCACAATAGAGGTTTCCCCTGGTGCGCCATAGGATTGAACAGACGGGAAAAATTTTAAAATAGTTTGTTTATATGTCATACGTAGCGGAGTAGCGCCAAACAAATCCTTGCTTTCAGCGGTTTTTCCGTTTGCCAGTTGCATACGTATTTTCCCATTGGTGGAGGTAAAAATTAAATTGTTTTCGTTTGCTTTTTCTACAGGATAATAGTTAAGCCCCTCTAACCAGTTATGGCGGGTGTTAAAGGTAGCGGAGCTAGCTACAAATTTGCCTTTTTCAAAGACAATTTCGCGCGCATTGCCGGGGGTATCTTCTAAAACAAACGGACGTTGCCCCCATATTTTTTTAGTATCCCCGCAACCCAATTCCTTAACAAAATAAGGCAAAGTAGCAACAGTTTCCAATTTTCCGTTTTTATTTTCCAGTACAAGCGTAGAAATTTGTCCGCGTTCGGGTTGGTATACGGACACAAAAATTTGCGCAAGGCCTTCTTTAAGGGGTGCCGCCGATACAGCTACTGCTTTTTTCCCCTCCGGCAAAGTAAAAGAAATTTCCGGACGTAGGGTTTCTTTATCGCCGCGCGAAAAAACGGTTACTTCGTTTTTGTCCGAGAGAGTAATAATATTCTTGGCTCCCGCGGCAGTTACGTCTGCCTGCGTTAAACTAATGATATTTTGTTCTACCGGTTGATAAGTGGTTACCGGGCGCGTGGATTTAGGGGTTTGTTCTTCCGCTGCTTGCGAAGTGACAGGTTTTATACTTTCTAAGACGGCTGTTTTCCCTACCGTAATACCATCGGTGTTTTTCAATTCACCGATGGCGTAAAGAGGTTGTACCTCGGTTATAGTACCTAGTTGGGAATACTGGTACACTTCGCCTAAATCTTTCCCCGTTTTGGGGTTCACTAATTTTTCAGAGGATAAGATGACTTTAAAGGTGGTTCCTTTCGTAAGAGTCGTTTTTTCTTCAGAGGTATCTAAAAAAACTTTTTTACCATCCACACGTACGACGGTTATTTCCGCCTGTGCAGGCAAGATCAAACAATACAACAACCACAGAATAACGAAGAATTTTTTCATATAATAATTGTATAGCATTTTTAGGGAGTTTCCACAATGAAAAATAATTTTGCCGATTTAGTAGAGACCTTTGCCATTTTACGCGGACCAAACGGGTGTCCTTGGGATAAAAAGCAAACGCATGAAAGTTTAATCAAAAACTTACGAGAAGAAAGCGAAGAATTGGTGGCCGCTATTGAGAAAAAAGATGCCGAAAATATGAAGGAAGAATTGGGAGATGTGCTATTGCAAGTGCTTTTGCATGCTCAAATTGCCAAGGAAGAGGGCCTTTTTACGATTGACGATGTAATCCAGGGGTTGTATGACAAATTGCATTACCGTCACCCACATGTATTTGGCGACGTAAAAGCCAAAAGCCCCGAAGAGGCCCTTGCGGTATGGAAAGAGATGAAAAAGAAAGGCCGAAAATAATTTTAAAATTAGGTCTTGAAATTTTTTAAAAAAGTCTTATTATAGTAATGACTATTAGTACTTGGGAGATGGGCGTTGTCCTTGGTTGCAGTTGTGTGCTTACAGCGTAAGTGCCGATTGCGTGAAGACCCGGATGCGTTCCTGCCCTAGGAAATAGGAACATGGAGTCATAATAATGACACGAATGAGCTAAACCCC
>CACXHA010000045.1 GCA_902767385.1 uncultured Elusimicrobium sp. | reverse complement strand
TTTTTGTTGGATAGGCGTAGTATAAAAAATTTCCGAACGATACTGCGGCCCCAAATCCGGCCCTTGTCCGTCTACTTGAGTGGGATCATGGATTTCCATAAATCTCTTTACCAATGTTTCGTAGGAAACTTGCTCGGGAGCAAACGTAATTTTTACCGTTTCTGCGTGCCCCGTAGTATGAGTGCATACTTGCTCGTAGGTTGGGTTTTTCACATGGCCACCTGTATAACCGGGCACGATATCTACCACACCTACAAAGTCTTTCATCAAATGCTCTACACCCCAAAAGCACCCGCCCGCAAAAAGGGCGATTTCATACTGTTTTGTCATACCTATACGTAACTAAATTTGCAAGTCCCGGTCAAGCATAAAAAAGCCCCGCCAAAAGCGGGGCGTATCAACAAATCGCTTAGTTAAATATTTCCTAACAATAAAATGAACAATCCCAAGAACACTAAACTCAGCAGCACTTTGGTAAGCCCTAAATGTTTTTTGAGGAAATCATTAAATCCTTTGGACTCATACCCCAGTAATGCCAGTACAAACACCGCCACCAGCGGAATAATAAACATTAGGTTGTAAAGGACGAGGTAAAAAGCCGCGCGTGTACGCAAATCCGGGTCCTGCATGATAAGCACACAAGTAGGCATGTACACCTGCCCGGTACAGACCGCTTCTACCAACGAAACACAAAATCCTACCGCCAAGGCCGCCAGCACCAAGCGCACCGTACTTTTTTGTTTATCACGCAAGAAAAAGCCCATAATTTTATGGATACGCGTTTTGTTGCCAAGTGAAAGTTGCAACAGCATACCATCGGATTTTTTCGTTTTTTGATAAACAATTAAATCGTAAATACTCAGCACAAAAAATAGCAGACATAACGCCGCGGTAAGAATATAAAAAGCTTTAATCACGTACGAAAATCCGCGCATAGCGTATAAGAATTTAAATACGCCCAACCCCAATAATAAATAGGCGATAAAAACTGCCACACAGTAGGAAGAACCGATTAAAATAATTTCGCGCCGGTTATACTTATATACCGTTAAGAACGAGATAAAAAACACAATTACCGCAAACGCGCAGGGGTTAATTCCGTCCACTAACCCACTACCGATAATGGCCCAAAACGTAATTTTTTGGAAAGTGGACTTGGCTTGCGACATAACTTCTTCTTGCGCTACGGTAACCACGTTGGTTTTTTCGCTCAAAAGGCGGGCTTTTTCAATGGCGGCCTCAGCGTAAGTGCCGATTTCCGTAGGATACCCCATAAGAAAGGTGCTTCCTACCGCCGCCGCCGGATAACCGCGTTGGTCAGCCGGGATATGATAGGCCTGTGCCGTTTGGTTAAACGCCAAGTTGCCTTGCGGGGTAGTGATATCATACTCCGTAAAATGGACGGTATCTTTATATTTTTCTTTGAGCGTACCCCAATATTCGCTTTTTAATTTATTACAATGCACGCACGACGGGCTTACAAACAAAGCAAACTCTACTTGATCGGCTGCCAATGCCCCCAGTGCGGATAACCCTAGTACCAAAACAGCAATTAATTTCTTCATAATTTAACAAACTCCGCGATGCCGCCTAACACCATATCCACAGACATTAAAATTAAGATCATACCCGTTAACCGTTCAATGGCGGTTAACCCACGTTGGCCCAACAGTTTGCTAAGCGGAAAGGAACACATTAAAATAGCCATGTTGATAATGGAAGCGCAAATTACCGCCCCCAACGTAACTATTTTGCTATTTTGCGCCGCCAAAATGAGCACCATAGAAAGTGCCGCCGGGCCCGCCACCAACGGAATGGCTAACGGCACGATAAAGGGTTCATCTTTGGGGTCACTTTTGGGTTCGCCGGCGGAAGTATCGGTGCTAAATACTAAGTTAATAGAAATTAAGAACAGGATAATCCCCCCCGCTATGCTAAGCGAGTAGGAGTGAATCCCAAACGCATGTAAGAACCATTTGCCGCAAAAAAGGAAAAATACCATAATAGCAAGCGCAATCATAAGCTCGCGGAAAATAACAAACGTGCGGCGTTCCGGTGCTACTTTTTTAAGCGCGGCAATAAACAACGGAATGTTTCCAAAACCGTCCATAACTAAAGCTAACGTGATAATTGCAGATACAAAAGAATCCATAAAAACTCCCGGGGGTGCTTTACACCCTCAACCCATACTATATTATAGCAAATTGACTTTATTTACGCTTTTGGGTGCGTTGGCGGCCTTGTTCAATGGCCGCACGACGGGCTGCACGCCCGGATAAAAAACGTTTTAAGTGGTGGCGCGCCTGAGTAGCCGAAGAAGTATGATAGGAAAATTTAGCCACCCCACGTCGTTCCGGCCCGTTGTAAGATTTAGAAGAAGTTTCCTCTGTCATCTTACCGCTATCCCAAGAAATACGTTGATGCGGGAAAATACTTTCCCGCCCGGTTACTAAAAAGCTAATCACACACGCTACGGTAGCATAAGGGGCTATTTCCGCCCCGAAAAGCTCTATCGCCATAATACTGGCCGCTAACGGAGTATTTGCCGTCCCCGCCAAAACAGACACCAACCCTAAAGCCGCCAGCGTAGCACTATCCACCTGCAAAAAATCCGCTAACGCGGCCCCGGCTTGCGCCCCCACAAAGAAAATCGGGGTAATAAGGCCGCCAATGCCCCCCGCCGCCAAGGTTATGGCTGTAGCAAGCATCTTATACAAAAAACCTAAGGGCGACTCTAAGGCAGCTCCGCTAAGAGGGCCGTCAATTCCCGCCATACCCAGCCCCAAATAAAGCGGAGAGGAAAAGTATCCTATTAAAACTAAAACAACGCCCCCGACCATACACGTCATAAATAGGCCGCTGCGTAGCGTGACCAAACGCAATAAAATACGCACCAATTTGTTGATTTCAATAAATAAAATAGACACGAGCCCAAAAAACAGACCGGCTACAATTACCTTTAGGAAAAATTGTTCACTAAATACCGCCGCGAACGCAAGTGGGTGATACAAATAATTGACCCCTAAGTAGGACGTTACCCCAAACGCCGTAATCCCCGCAATTAAAGCAGGGAACATCACTTCATAAAACACATGGCCTACCCACAAGACTTCCAACCCAAAGAGTGCGCCCGAAACAGGCACCCCAAATACGCCGGCAAAGCCCGCGCTTACCCCGCAAATCATCATTTTGCGCTGGTCTTGCGCTGACAAACGCAATAGGCGTGCCACAAAACTAGAAATACCTGCCCCTACGTCGGCACAGGGGGCCTCTTTCCCTACTGAGCCGCCTAGTGTCATCGTACAAATAGAAAGCACAAACGTCTTGGCGGCGGACCACAAAGAAACGGATTTACCCGCATTGATGCACTTAATGACGGCATCGGTAGAATAGTCTTTGTGCTGTTTAGCTATTTTACGTGATAAAAGTGCCACCGCATACAAGCCAAAAGGAAGCAATACATAAAAAGCCGGCACTGTGTTGCGCGTACCGATAGCAACGTCCAACAGTTTTAAAAAGGCGGCATCCAATACACCCACCACTAGGCCTACCAACGTAGCCAAAATAAACCACTTAAAAATGCGAATAAAAGAGTGTGCGGAATCGTTTAACATAGTTATATTGTAGCAAATACAAAATACCCCGGGCTCGATAAGCCATGATAGCTCAGCACTGCCTAACACAACAAAAACCCCGCCCTCAGGATTGATGGATATAAAGGAGGGCGGGATGATTTGCAGTTATATTGCCGGGGTAAGAGTTACCCCGGCAAAGCTCATAATTTTTCTCCTTACAAATCACACCCAGGCCTTCCATTAATCAGCAAAGTACTACATTTTCCCGTACTACTATTATAGTCGTAAGCTACCTCTCCTCCGCTGCAAATGTTATAACCGTTGGTGTATTTTACCATTATTTCGGCCTTACAAGCATCGGCTCCTGCAGATGCGCAGTGCCGTTGCCAATCCCCATACGTCCAAGTACTCCCAGAACAAGTGCTCGTACGGATATCCCAAGCGTACCCCGATGCACATGTAGACGTAGAGATTGCCACTGCTTTTTCGGTGTATTCCTTATCGTCGTAGTTACATCCACAGGCACTATAATCCCAACTACCGTAACTCCAACTCCATCCATTTGTTTCGTTACCTGAACAAGTGGCGGTTCTGGTTGCATTCGCGGTGGAATAATTGGTATATCCACTACAAGTCTTGCTAGAACTCGCTGTTGTACAGGTGTTACTTTTTTCCGTTCGTGTCCATTTTCCACCGTTATTTGTGGTTCCACGTGTACAGCTTA
>CACXHA010000044.1 GCA_902767385.1 uncultured Elusimicrobium sp. | reverse complement strand
GTTGGAGCATGGGGCGTTTTTCGTCGCCGCGCCAGTACGCACCGGCAATGGTGGTAAGCTTAAAACTGTTGATTTGCCCGGTGTGTTCTACGTGCGGGCCGCGGCACAAATCGGCATAGTCGCCGTTGGTATAAATGGAAATAGTACCGTCTTCCAATTCTTCCAAAAGTTCTAATTTATAAGTTTCCCCGCGTTTAGTAAAAAAGTCGCGCGCTTCTTGCTTAGACAGTTCTTTGCGCTCAAATTTTTGACGGGCCTTGATGATTTCCTTCATCTTGGTTTCAATGGCTTTTAAATCTTCGGGCACGAACTGCTTGGGGCAGTCAAAGTCGTAATAAAAGCCATTTTCAATGGCGGGGCCGATACCCAGTTTGGTACCGGGGAATAACTGCTGCACCGCTTGCGCCATGACGTGCGCGCAGGAGTGGCGTTTGGTTTGTAAGTCAATTTTTTCGGACATGTTTTTTCCGCTTGGGGCTGTCAGCCACGAAGACCGAGCCAACCGCCAAGGGCCTCATTTAAGATACCTCTATTATACCAAATTGAGGTTTGCGTAAACACACAAAAACGCCCCGCCGGGGTTGGCGGGGCGTTTGGAATCTACTAAAACTATTTTACAAACTCGTACAAGGCGGCATTTTCCAAATCGGCCCGCTTAATCAATTGCCCTCCCGTTTCTTGGTCATATAAGAAAACGTAAGTTTCCGGGTCAATCGCCGTGGTATTATACCCTATCGTGAGTCCCTCAACCGGAATTTCATACACAAAACTAATACGGTGGGTGTTTTTATCATACACGCGTAACAGCTCGTGATGATGAAAGGAATGTAAGAAACGGCCCAGTTCTTTTTGCGAGGCAAAATAATGCGGGTAATACGCCCATAAAGATTCAAACACGTGTTGTTCCCGGTCTCTGCTCCAAGCTTTTTTTTCGGTTTCATACCACACCCATTGAGGGCTTTGGGGATGTGTCAGAAACTGCTCAGAGGATGTATTTTGCGGCGTTTTTTTAACCGGCACAAACAATTCCGGGTTTTCTACATCCGCACGCGGGAAAACGCCCACAGCGCCCAACTCAAAAAACAACATCACATGGTCTTTGGAATTATATGCGTGTTTATCACCGGAACTGTCTACCCATACCAACCCTTCTACGGGAAGTTCTACTACATAGGCCGCAAATTGGGTACCTTGCTGACGCACTTTGGGGAGCGATTTTAAATATCCTAATAATTCATGCGAATTGTTCAGCTTTTTATAAACTTTGCCCTTGCCTTCTTTTACCAGTGTTGCAACATCTTGGCCGGAACCCTCCGTACGTAATTGGGCCAAACGGGCTTGGTGCAAATGTGCCAACAAAATAGCATCACAGAAGTTATTTAAGTCATCAAATACTTTATCTTGCCCCATAGCTTTCCAAATTTCGTCTTGCAGACTCAGTTTAAACAAATTATATACTTCAGGATTATTATCGGCAATCCGTCCGGTTTTTGCTTTTACATCATAGATAACAAAATACTCCTTGGAATTTAATACCAAGGGGGTTGCATATCCCGCGGGCTTATATAAAATGCCATCTACAGGTAACGCATACAATTTTACATTGCGCCCGTCAGGACTGATAAAAGTGTCAGCGTTGCCTTTATAAAAGGCATCTAAATCACGCGCCAGTTGGCTTTGGTCCTCATAAAATGCTTTACCGCTTGCGGTTTCGCCATGCTGACCCACAATAAATTTCATTCCCAAATCATGCATATCTTGCCGAGTGGCTTTATACCCTGCCTTAGCAACTAAACTAGCCGTAACCGGAGTAATGCGCTTGGGCGTTTGTAAAGAGTTAAGTTCTATTTTTTGCGTGGCTACAAACCGGGCGGGCACCCACGACTCCATGGTATAGGGTCGCTGGGCTTTGTTTAAAACCACACGGGATAAATTAGTAAAATTTTTAGCTGCCTTCACGGGATTTTTAAATTGGGCAAACGCACTTGCCCCAGGCATTAACAAAACAGCTAACAAACTTACGACGATTTTTTGGTTCATAGATCTCTCCGTAATGTTGGACTTTCTTTTATCTTAATAAAATACATAGCCCCCGCGAAAGGGTCTTTAGACCTAGGCGCTTCTGGGTCCTTAGCCCTAAAAGCGCCAAAAAAATCTATAATATATTGTATGCAAGTTTTCACACTTATCCGCAAACCGTTTGAAAACGCTTGGCAACTGCTGGCGGTATTATCTATCCCGGCAGTGCTCTTGGGGTGGTTTGGGTTGAGCCAACTAGGTGTTACCGAGTTTATTTATGTACTGCCGGCGGAGCTTATCAAATTTGCGTGCGAATTTTTGTTTTTAGGTATTTTGCTCTCACTCCTGCAACTCATAGGCCTTAAAAACAAATGGCTCACTAGCGCGTTGTGCTTTTTATATTACCTCACCATGACGGCAGACTTGGTACTGTTATGGTATTTTAAGGAGCGTTTTGGAGCCAAATATTTAGAAACGTTGGAAGGCGGCGACTACAATTTTTTGACCGATTGGCGCGTGCTTTCGTACCTTATTTTATTGGCGGCGTTTTCGTGGGGAACGGTGCGCTTGTTTTTACAAGATTCCCCTCGCAAAACTGCGCTGCAACGGTTGCTTATTTGCGTGGCTGGTAGCGGGCTACTTTACTTGTTTAACCCGCTGTGGCTATTGCCCGCCCCGGCCGATTTTTATGGCGTATATATGACACCGCCGTCCATTATCTACACCACCCGCGCGGCACTGGCCAAGCAACCGCCGGCCCGCTTAAGCCCTACCGTTCCAGCCGACGTAGAAAAATTGGCCAAACACTATAACGTATTTTCTGCCCAGCAAACCCCGGTCGGCAAAAATTATATGCGGGTCATTTTGATTGCTAGCGAATCTCTTTCCAACAAATACCTGCACCACTTTAATATGAACGTTCCGCCTGAGGCCAGTGAATCGCTAGATAAACTCTACGAGAATTACCCCTCCGCCTCTTTAAAACACGTTACACTGTCCACCCTGTACGGACTGTCGGTCATTTTTACGTCGCACCCGTTTGTGCGTTTGGCGTATGAAAATAAATATCCGTTTTCGTTGGTAAGAGAACTGCAAAACAACGGCTTCCACACCGCCTTTTTGCGCGGCGCCAACGAAACGTATATGGACGAAAATGTGCTCTTTAAACAGGCCGGGTTTGACGAAGTAATCGGGGCCACGTATTTCCAAACGCGCGACGATTACAAAGATTACATTGACTGGTGGGGACTTTTGGACCGCAAACTTTTTGACTATGCGCTGGAGTATTTGCGGATTCACAAAAATCACCCCACGTTTATCACGCTGTTAACGGTAGATTCACACGTGCCGCTGGGGCGCTTGGATTATTTGGGCGAAAAATACCACGAAATTCACGAACGGTTTTATGATTCCCCCACCCTGCCCCGCGCGTTTGCGCGCTTTGGGCAAGACGTGGTACGCTTTTTAAACCAACTAACCCAACAAGGGCTCTTTGACGACGATACGCTTATTTTGATTATGCCGGACCACCCGTCTTACTCCAACACACCCACCAACGCACTTTTTAAACCGTATCAGCCGCAGTTTGATAATTTGCCGTTTATCATTATCACCAAAGAAAGAATTATGGCCCCGGTTGCTAAAAGCGGATTGCTTTCCCAACTCGATATTGCCCCCACCATATTAGATTTACTCAATTTGGAAATTCCGCAAGGTATGTTTGGGCACAGTATTTTTGATTTGCGTTCCCAGCGTAGCGTGTTTGACATTAAAGAGGACTACGCCGTAGTAACCACCCCTTACGAAAAGCGCGTATTCCCTCTTAATTCCACGCGCCCGTATGATAAGGAACTACTCAAACTGATGACTACGTTTGTCACCAAATAACCTTTCTTTGTTTATGGACCGACAGTCGTATTTCCCAGTGCAAAAGACATCGGCCCAACGTAACGGTGGCAATTTCAAACAAATTTCAAACAAAACTAGGCGCACGATAACGAAGCGTACTGCCTGCGGACGGGGCGAAGCCCCGCAGGTACGTGAGTTTTCGTGCAACAACGGATTGTTTGAAATTAGGAAGAAAGTGCTAAATATGCTACAATAATGGTGTATTTAATCTTATTAGGAGGCATATTTTTATGCAAACAGCCGCACAAGGATCCGCTACGTGGATTTGGTGGATCATGCTTGCGTTTGCGTTTGTGGTGATTTTTTTACCCGCACGCAGCCAGAAAAAACGCGAGCAAGAAATGAAAACAAAAGTAGATGCTCTACAAAAAGGGGATCAAATCATTTTGGCAAGCGGAATTATTGGCACCGTCGTTGGTTTCAAGGATGAGGCCCTAGAAGTAAAAGTGGCCGAAAACGTAAAACTGACCGTACTAAAAACTGCCGTAGCCGGATTTTTAACTGACCGCACACCTGCGGCCCAAGGAGGCAAGAAGTAATGTCAAACAAATTAGCTGTAAAATGGGGACTGATTATCGTCATTTTACTGGGGGCACTCTATTTAATTTACCCCAACTACAAATGGTATTCTAAACCGCTCGCCGAGCGCGAAAAATTAGATACCTTGGGCGAACGCCCCAAACGCATGCTCAACTTGGGCTTAGATTTGCGCGGCGGTTCTAGCTTACTCTTAGAATTGGACGTATCTAAATTGCCGGGTAATGAACCGCTCCACGAAGCCATGGCCCGCGCCATTGAAATTATCCGCAACCGCATTGACCAGTACGGTGTGGCGGAAACGTCTATCACCAAACAGGGCGACAAATGGATTATGGTACAGCTGCCCGGTGTTTCTAACCCACAACGCGCCGAAGAGCTGATTGGTAAGACCGCGATGCTGGAGTTTCGCATTGTGAAAAACGACCAGAGCGTTGCCCAAGAAGCTTTTGCCAAATTGGAAAATACCGAAAACCCGTTTGACGACGATGGCAACTTACAACCCGAAATTGCTGCTTTGGTACCCGAAGGTTACCAAATTATGCGCAGCAAAGACGGTGGGCCGATGCTGGTAGAATCTGCCGTAGAAGTAACCGGGGCCGATTTGGAAGATGCCCGCGTGGTCATGATGGGCGAAAATGGTTATAGCGAAGTTTCTTTCCGCTTTAATGCTGAAGGCAGCCAAAAATTCGGCAAGTTGACCGGTTCTCACTTGCAGCAAAACTTGGCCATTGTGCTGGATAACACCGTACAATCTGCGCCGACGATCCAATCCCGCATTACGCGTGAAGGGCGCATTACGGGCCGTTTCACGCCCGAAGAAGCCCGCAGCTTGGCTATCGTCTTAAAAGCCGGTGCCTTGCCTGCCCCGGTGCGCGTGATTGAAAAGAAAACCATCGGGCCGACCTTGGGTGAAGACTCTATTAAATC
>CACXHA010000043.1 GCA_902767385.1 uncultured Elusimicrobium sp. | reverse complement strand
GGCAATCGTTGCAGCATCTTCGGTAGGAACTCCAAACAAACCTAAAGACGCCACATCCGATACCGTACCGGCTAAATTCTTAGTTACAGCCGCAGCCCCTTCTAAGTCGGCTACGGATAGCGTAGCAAAAATTTTACCCGCTTGTTTTAATTGTTTGCGGTAAAGCCCAACAGCTTCATACATGTCTTGGGCAGTAGCTTGATGGTTCAGGGCTAAGATAGGGAAGTCTGCCCGTAACAACAAGGTCTGTTCAGCAGGATTTTTATGCGTTAAAATTTGACGAGCCAACGAACCGGAAGAACTGCTATTAAGCAAAGCTCTATGAGGAAGCGTAAGGTTTAAATTAAGGTTGTTTAAAACAGCCCGATCGATCTTTCCGCTCAGTACGGCATTCATTTTGCCTGAGCGAGTAGCAGCTATCGCTTTTTTAGCACCGCGCGCTGCTTTACCACCAGTGCCCACCTGCGCTAGCGAAGGCGTTACGCTGGTAAAAATCAAGGTAGCACTTAACAAACAAGACATTAGTTTTAGCATATATATTCTCCCTTAAATATATGTGTAATTAACTTCCTTATACTCTAATACTAATACATAAACTGTGAAATAACAAGGGGCTTTTGGTCCCGGATGTCATCTAGGACTTTTGGCCCCTTGTTTTTTTTGGCAATTTTGTTTACTGGATTTCTACTGTTACATTCTTCGACGGGCTGCAGACTAATTCCCGCAACTTTAATGTAACATCATATAACACAATGGAAGCAGATTGCGGTAATTCTTTTTGATCTATTACTTCACATTTGGTATAACAAGATTGGTCGACCGCAAAACATTCTTTATCGCGCGCAACTTCCGGTTCACAGGCATTTCCTTTTAATAAATCCTTGCATATATGTTCTAAATCCGAAGGATAAACCCCTTTCTCAACGCGTGTAGTGGCACTCTTTGCCTTCCAGGTAGCTGGGACTAAACAATTCTGTTCCACGTCATACTGGCAAGTTTGCGCGTTCCACGTAAACATCACCGCACCCTGCACACCGGCTTGATACGTTGCACAAGGTTGAATATAGAAAAGGCCTTGCTGCCCAACAGGGCAAGTAGACGCCGTTTCTTGTTCTTGCGGGAAAGAGGGGGAAACTTCCTCAGCGGGAGTTTCAGACAATTCCGCCTGTTGCTCTTGACCTTGCGGCATTATTTCCCCTTGCTGCGCAAGCAATTCTTTAAGCCGGGCCTCATCCGCCTTTTCTTGTTCGGCAACGTCAGCCTTTTGCAAAGGATCACCCGAAATGGCATCCGGAGTTTCCTGCGTGGTTGGTTGGTCAGGAATTTGTTGGGAAGAGGAATCTACCGTAGAATTTTGTTTGGCTTTGGAATAATACGTACAATCCGGATCCGGCTTGACAAAATCTTTACGGGCTTGCAACCGGGTACAAGATGAATAATGACGGCTGATTTTTTCACAATCATCACAACAAATACGCCCATCGGTATAAGAAGGCATTTGCAACGTATATCCGTAAAATTTATTGCGAGCCTTGATTCCTTCCCCGCTGCCTAAATCGTAGGAAAAATAAGGATGTTCTGCTTTTTGTTTTAAGAATGTTTTTAAATACACCGCATATATCTCATATTTTTTACCGGCAAAACAACGTTCCTCCTGGGCATAACGTACAGACCGAAGCACCTGCTCTACTTCTTTGGCCTGAACGGTAGCTTCCCGACGAACATAAAAAGTAAACAAGAATCCAGCAAACACACCTAGCAGTATAATTACGATAATAAATTCTGAAAGGGTATACCCCTGTTTATTTAATTGCATTTAATTTTATCCTATAAACACTCTGTCGCCGGCTCTTGATAATTCTCCGTTATATCGGTATCCATTAAATCCGAACAAGGCTGGTAATTTTTATTCAAACCGTCACAGTTATCGCAACAAATCCGCCCATCGGTATAAGAAGGCATTTCCAACAAGTAATTTTTATCTTTGTGCAAAGCAGTCATACCGCCGTCATAAGAAAGGGTGTATTCAAAATCTCCGTAAGAAAAAACGTTCCCGTTTACAGAAACCCCACCCGGAATTACCGTCAATTTGGAAGGAGTCTGTGTATATTTTTTATCCAACAAACATCTTTGTTCCTGCTCTCCACGAATAGCCACCACAATCCGCTCGGCTTCCAACACGCGGAAAGAGTCAATAACTTTGGTAAATTTAGGCAACACTGCAGAAGCAAGGATACCCAATAGAAGTACTACTACCAATAATTCTGTTAATGTAAAACCACGCTGATCTTTTTTCATAGAAACCCTTGCTTTGATTATAGCAAAATTAATGATTACTTACGACAATTTTGCACAAATTTTTGCCAGTTTTCATACTCTTGCCGAGTTTGCTGCGGCGTAATACGGGGAGAAATAGTTCGCGCTGTATTTTCCCACACCTGCATAGGATAGCCTAAAAATTTAGCTGTCAATAAGGCAGTCCCCAATACGGTATTTTCCGTTTGCACATGGAACCGCAGCGTCTTTTGTAAGAGATCGGCTTGCCGTTGTAATAAATAGGCACTTTGTCCCAATCCACCAGAAACGTAAACAGGGTCAGCTATCTTACACCCATTGAGGTGCAAATAATAAATGATGTCCGCCACTAATCCCGCAATTCCACTTAAAGTTCCGCTTACCCAATCCGCTACTGAAGTCTGCTGCGTTACATTTTGGGAAATAGGACCTACGGTGTAATCCCAATAAGGGGCCCCTAGCCCACCCAAAGCGGGTAAAAACAGCACCGGGTTTTGTGCTTGAGCGCATATACTATCTATTTGTTCTACGTTAAAGGATAACCCTTTGACCTGTTGCAGCCATTGTAGCACGCTCCCGGCAGCAAATACGGGTCCTTCCAGTAAAAAATTTTGCTGTGCAGGTTGCGTAGTAGCCGTTACTGAAGACAACATCCCCGGCAAAATAGTTAATTTGCTACCGGTATGATGTAACACAAAAGCCCCGGTTCCGTAATTAATGGATGTTTTCCCGGCCGATAACCCCTGGTAAATCGCAGCGGCTTGTTGATCCGCCACACAAGTCCTTATGGGGATATTTACTCCTTTATACAAATGGGAGCCATAATCGGTTGCGCTAGAATACACAACAGGAAGACAACTAAAAGGAACTCCAAAAGCTTGGCACAAAGATTCGTCCCATTGTCTGGTTTGAATATTCCACAAAAGAGTACGTTGGGCCAAAGTGGGGTCTGTGGCAAAGACTGTCCCTTTGGTTAAATGCCAAATAAAATAACTGGCTATGGGGGCTGCTAATAAGGTGCCCGCTTGTGCTGCTTGTGCGGCGGCCGGGCAATTTTTTAAACACCACGCAATTTTAGGTGCTGAAAAGTAAGGAGTATTAAATAGCCCCGTTTGCTTATGCACTTGCTCTTGCGTAAGCGAAACTTGGGCCGATTCCTGAACGGCACGTCCGTCTTCCCACGTAAGTACGGGAGCAACGGCGTGCCCTGTTTTTTTGTCCCAAAGCACGATACTGGAACGCTGCGAACAAACCCCCAGAGAGGCCACCTGATCAGGGCCTATTTCGTCAAGTAGGGCGTGCAATACTTCTAACTGGACTTTTAATAACTGCGTTGCGTTGTACTCAGATTTTCCCTTGGCAGGGCGCTGGGGAGAAAAAACTTTGTGTTTACAGGCCTGGACTTCTCCCTTTTGATTGATGGCAAAAGCACGACAACTGGAGGTTCCTTGATCTAAAGCTACAATATATTTTTCGTTCATAAGACACTCTTTTAAAGGGAAACCTCTCCAAAAAATCTATACATTATCGGTTTTTTCAAGATGAAGTGTTTGAACATCTCGCGTAATTGCTAACTTTTTGAGAGCTTCCTTAACTGCGGTAGGAACATCCGGATCGGTCAGCAACGCCGCAATCGTACTTTGGGTAGGAACCAGCGTTTTGGTAAGTAAATTATGCTTTTTAAGTAACGCCATTACCTTATCCCGGTCTTCAAACACTACTTTAGAAGTGGTGTCAAGCTCGGCTTGGTACTGTGTACCAAAATGGCGCGTAAAATGTTGGCTTTGCATAGTAGCTATAATTTCTTTGCGTAGCGTTTCCAACTCTTGCGTGAGTGCACCATAACGGTCAATTTTTTCAGATAAAATTTCCAGGGCAGATTTTTTCGGCGCAACTTGCGTTTTAACCGGTGCAGCTACAGGCTCAATACTTTGCCCTTTTAGTAAAGGTAGCGCGGCAGCACCGGACGGGCCGGTATAATCTTTCCCAGTAAACACCGGGCAAATGTTGCGGTAATCACACCATTTGCAAGCTTGCTCACTGGGAGTGGGGGAAAATTTACCGCAACGGATACCCTCTGCCGTAGCCAACACTTTGTTTTGCCAAAATTCCAAAATTTCTTTATCCGGGGCACGTTCAAAAGTCATTTCCGTTAAACTGGGCAAATGATAAAACGCCAACTGCCCTACTTTGACCTTTTTTACCGACGGGTCTTTTTGTTGTACCAAAGCTTTAATGGCGGGGGAAGTTTCCACCACTTTTTGGTACATATAAAGTTGGTCCGGCTCACGCTGTACCGTTTTACCGGTTTTATAATCCAAAATTTTAACTTGCCCGTTCCCTAAATAATCTAACCGGTCCAAAATACTAATTAAACTTAAACCGTCCACTTCTAAAGTGCTTTTCATTTCTACCGACAGCGGATGGGCAAACGTGGCGGCATGCTTTTGGTAATAGGCTTCAATTTCGCGCCGGCCTTCGGCGTAACCAGCCAGCTCTTTATCCACGCTAGCATATCCTTTTTCTTGCCAGGTGGTTTTGTTCCACTCGCTATCAAAATGCGCCAAGGCTTCGGTTAAGGTGGGGAAAAACGGACGCTTGGGATTATAAATAAACTCCATCACGCTATGCAACGCCGAGCCAAAAGCAAAATAATACTTGGGCAGTTCCGGTATCATATGCACATAGCGGAATTTATATTTTTGCGGGCATTCCCGGTACATACCCATTTTAGAATAAGAAAACGATAGATTTTTTACCATAAACAACCTGTCAACAGAAGATAGTATATTGTAGCATTTTGCACGCAGAACAAGCTTTGTATCTTTACGCAAATTTTAGTAAAATAAGTATGTTGCCCCCATAGCTCAATGGATAGAGCACCTGCCTTCTAAGCAGGGGATTACAGTTCGATTCTGTATGGGGGTAGTTTTTTGAACTATCTATTTTAGGAGGGGTAAAAATGCCCAAAGTTTGTTCTGAACTGCAACAAGAACGTGCTAAATTTCAGCCCGTTTTGCCGTCCATCTTAAAAAAAGGACCGGCGTTTGTAAAACCTAAATTTGGAAAACCTACTAAATCCGTAGCCGATCAAGCCACCGTTAAAAAAATCTTCCCCAACACTTACGGACTTCCGGCCGTAACCTTTGTAAAAGGCAACAACCAGGCTGTATGTAAAAAAGCCGTACGTGTGGGCGTGGTACTCTCCGGCGGACAAGCCCCGGGCGGACACAACGTAATCGGCGGCCTTTTAGACGGGCTAAAAAAAGCCAATGCCAAAAACAAACTCTTTGGTTTCTTGGGCGGCCCCAGCGGTATTGTGGACAACAAACTGGTAGAAATTACCCCGGCCTTGATGAAAGATTACCGCAACACCGGTGGGTTTGATTTAATTCAATCCGGACGTACCAAAATTGAAACGGACGAACAATTAGCCGCGGCCAAAAACAATCTTTTAAAAAATAAAATGGACGCGCTGGTGGTAGTGGGGGGAGATGACTCCAACACCAATGCGTGCGTAATTGCCGAATACTTAAAACAACAAGGCGTGGATATTAGTGTAATCGGGGTACCCAAAACCATTGACGGCGACCTGAAAAATGAACATATTGAAACGTCTTTTGGGTTTGATACCGCTACCAAAATTTATGCTGAACTGGTCGGCAATATTGAACGTGATATGAACTCTGCCCGCAAATACTGGCACTTTGTGCGTTTGATGGGGCGCAGCGCTTCGCACATCACATTGGAAGTAGCTTTTAAAACACATCCAAACGCAGTACTCATCGGTGAAGAAGTGCTTGCCAAAAAAATGACGCTGGGGCAAGTGGTCAATAATTTAGCCGACTTAATTGCCAAACGCGCCAAAGCCGGCAAAAACTACGGTATTGTTTTAGTACCGGAAGGACTTATTGAGTTTATCCCCGAAATGAAGGAACTCATTAGCGCCCTAAACGACGGCTTGGCCGATTATGAAAAAGAACTGGCTAAGCTGCCCACCATTGCCGCCAAAAAAGAATTTATCTTAGGCAAACTGCCCAAGAAACTGGCGGACTTAATGAAATCGCTGCCCGCCGGCATTTCCAGCCAGCTCATGTTGGACCGCGACCCGCACGGCAACGTACAAGTCTCTTTAATTGAAACGGAAAAGTTGCTGGTTGAAATGATTAAATCCCGCCTGGCCGAACTGAAAAAGCAAGGCAAATACACCGGCAAATTTGCCGCCATTACGCACTTCTTTGGATATGAAGGGCGTTGCGGCGTGCCGTCCACGTTTGATGCCAACTATACCTATGCGTTAGGTTATAATGCGGCGGTGTTGGCCCTGAATAAATGCACCGGATATTTATCCTCCGTTAAGAGCCTGACCCAAAAACCCACCGATTGGGTGGTTGGCGGTGTGCCGCTTACTATGATGATGAATATTGAACGGCGCAAAGGCAAAGAAAAACCGGTAATCAAAAAAGCGTTGGTGGAACTTAAAGGCAAACCGTTTGCGTACCTGTCCAAGGTGCGCCAAACCTGGGCCACAAATGACTTGTTTGTATTCCCAGGTCCAATTCAGTTCTTCGGCCCTGCCATAGTAACGGATATTACGACGGTAACCTTGCAATTGGAAGCCGGCAAAAAAATAAAATAACAGTTGCGTAAATTCTTAAGACACCCCAAAACCCTTAGTTTTGGGGTGTTTTACATAGGTCCAAAATTCACCAAAACTTCCCCAAAAGGCCTATGTTTTTTATGTTAAGATAACATATACTAAAGGTATGAGTAACTCTCGGTTATATTATGGCACAGCTTTATTTTTGATGCTTTGTTTACTGTGCGGGTGGACACAATCGTACGCACAAGTGACCCCGGCGTGGACGCGTCACTTAACCCCCGCTCACTGGCAGGAACTTTCGCGCGGAGTGGTGTTGCCTCGCGCCAAGGGGAATATTTTGCCGATGGATTTGTCACGCCGTATAGCTGCTATCCAATCCGTCAAAACAACCGACAAAAATTGGCTACGACACAAAGTACTTTATTCAAATTTATTTTCCCGTCAGGAAAAAGACATTTTACTTTCCAATGCACATGCACAAGCTACGCTAGGTAAATTAGTTTACTTATACAACAAACACGCGGCTTTTTACAACCAATTAACTAACCGTAACGCCGCTCAATATATCAGTCAAGAAGCTTTTAGAAAACACCAACAAATTTTACAGGAATTAACCGGCACCCTGCAACAGTATTACCTGCAAGAACAACCTGCAACGTTTTCCTCGGAAGTGTTTTCAGAGCAGGAAATCCAGCGTTTGCGCGCTTTACCCGCTCAACCGGCCGCGTATGTATTAACCGCAGCGGAACTGGCTGAGTTTAGCAGTTTGCCCTCCCGCCAGGCACAACAATACTGGACACAACGCCACCTCAATATAGCAAAGTGGGATGCAGAAACATTACTATTAAAACCCACCCATACACTTACATCCGCCGAATTTGAAAAATACTATCGTGCCCACATGCGGCTAAGCTATTTTAAATTGCTCGCACGCGTATTAGAACGTGCAGACGGCAAACGAATTTCGGCCATGCTACGTTACAAATTACCGCTTAGCAAAGGGGGCAAACCTTTAACCGATGCCCAACGCGGCGGAAAATTACTTTTTGAACTTTCCGCACAAAACCCGCAGTTCCAAACCTTTGAGCAAAACTATGGGACGTACGCCGCGGCGGAAGCTTTAGGCGTTCCGTATAAAATTGCACTACAATATGGAGAACATGCACCCGAATTGTTGGGAGTAAAAGAAGGGCAACGTCTTCGCCAACTATCTCCGCAGGAATGTTTAAATGAAGTATTGCCTAAAATAGCACAGCTGGAAACGCAGCTGCAACAACTGTTCGAGCAAACCCCGGTGGATGACTCCTTTTATAAAACTTATTACGGATTGCATACGCAACTTCAAATTTATAAAACACTAGCCGCACGGGCACAGGCTATGCTACACTTTTAGTAATGAAATCCGTAGCTCAACGCCAAATACAAAAACAAACCGGAGCTTTTTATACACCGGAAAATTTGGCCCGTTTACTAGCACGCGAAACGTTAGATGCCTGGCAAACCTTGTACCCCACCACTCCGTTAAAAGCGTTGCGCATATTAGATCCAGCCGCCGGAGAAGGAGGCCTTTTACTTCCCTTTGCCCGCGAACTGGCCGCACGACGTGCCGCACAAGAACCGAATATTCCTCAAACGAAAATTTTACAAGACATTGTAAACCGTCAACTTTTTGCTGCTGATATTTCACAAACAGCTCTCTTAAAAATCGGGCTACCTGCCGCTCATATCTATCATGGGGATGCATTGGCGCACCGAGGTGGAAAATCTGTTTTAGACACGTGGGGTCCTTTTGACATGTTATTGGCAAATCCGCCTTATATCGGGCAAAAAGGCAACGCCGCTTTGTTTAACAAATTACGCCAAAACCCACTTTGGTCCAACTATGTAACCCCCAAAAATGATTTACTATATTACTTTTTTTATTTAGCGCTGCACATATTAAAACCAGGCGGTCTAGCAGGGTTTATCACCACCCCTTATTTTGCTACTGCAGCCGGAGGGAAAGTATTACGTCAAATCTTACACGATAAGGCCACCTTTTTGCGACTAATTAACTTTGAAAATCAACGTCTATTTAAACAGGTAAGCCAACATACACTGCTTAGTGTATTTACACGTGAAACTTTAAATTCACCATGCAAAGTTGGGTTACAAACCTTATCTATAATTCCTGTTAAAGAGTTGTTTTACGGCCCAGATTTGTTTTTGCAAACACAACCCATAGTTGAAAATCAAAATTTGCTTACACGCATGGAACGGGCCCCGCATACGTTGGGGGAAATTGCCCAGATTTCTACCGGCCTTATGACGGGATGTGACCGGGCTTTTATCCTAACAAATACGCAAAAAAACGCGTTGCCGCTCACTCAAAAAGAATTAGCTAAACTAAAACCCTTTTTTAAAAACTCAAATATTTCAGCTTATGTACCCGAATTAAAATCGCGGTTGTGGCTGATTGATTTTTTCTTTCCAAAAGACCGTCATTTAGATGTGCAAGAATATCCGCACTTACTGGCACATTTGACACAATTTAAAGACAAACTTTTGGCGCGCAAACAGAACAACAACGGCATTGATAAGCAGCTGGCACAGGGAAAATTTTGGTTTGCTTCCGTACGCCGGCGATTAAATTTTGAAGGAGAAAAACTTGTTCTTCCTCACCGCTCCACCGAGGTAAAAGCTGCCTATGTTAATGGCCCCTGGTATGCCAGTAGCGACGTGTATTTTATCGTAAACCCCAAACCGCCTTATACTTTGTGGAGCATTTTGGGCCTTCTAAATTCCGCCCCTTATTTGGCGTGGCTTAAAACAAATGGCAAACGCAAAGGAGAACTGTTAGAACTGTATAGTGCCCCGCTAAAGCAACTCCCTATCCCCACACTAACGCCGGAAAAACAAGCCCGGTTAGAAAACTTAACACGCACTATTTACCAGCAAGTTGGAAAAGCGGAAAATACACTCCTTCTCAAAAAGCAACTAGACGAACTGGTAATTTCTTGCTTTGATTGAAAATTCTTCCTGCTTCTTAAATGATAAAATAATAAGGAGGAGATGCTGAAACGAGTTCAGCATGACAACTTCTTTTTTTATGACCATTCACCCGCCACGCATTTCACGCAAATGGATGATTTTTTCCGTTACTGCCAACGGAACGTTTATGTCTACCTTGTCGGCGGGAATTGTAAATATTGCGCTACCCACCATGTCGGTTGAGTTTGGCGTATCGCTTGAAAACATACAACTGGTTGTCAGTTTTTACTTACTGGTACTTACCTGTTTGCTCCCCGTATTTGGCAAACTCAGCGATATGTATAGCCGCAAATGGATGTATTTGGGCGGATTTATTACGTTTGGCTTTGGCGCACTATTGGGGGCACTGTCCGGCTCACTGCCTATGATGCTCTTGGCGCGCGGGGTACAAGGTATTGGCTCGTCGGCCATGATGGCCACTTCGCAAGCGCTGATTGCACAGATTTTTCATGGCCCTTCACGCGGCAAGGCCTTTGGCGCTATTGGCGCCGTAGTGGCGGGGGGCTCTTTGGCGGGGCCAGCTATCGGCGGGGCACTTATTGAAGCGTGGGGGTGGAAATCCGTCTTTTGGATTTGTATCCCGATTGCAGTTCTAGGTGTGTGGCGCGGCATCTACTTGATTCCGCGGTTTAGTGCACGCAAACGTGTCAAAATGGATTGGCCCGGTGCGGCTCTTTACACCACTACCAGTTTTATTTTTTTGTATGCCCTTAATACTGCCGTAGACAAGGGGTGGGGAAGTGATTTTATTTTACTTTCCTTTGCAATTTCCCTTGCTTTGTTTTTAGCATTTTTGCGACGGGAAAAAACCGCCAAAAACCCATTTTTGGGGTTGTCTATCTTTCAAAATAAAACCATTTCTTACGGGTGCATTGTAGCAATTTTAGGTTATACGGCGTTGTTCACTAATTCCGTTTTACTTCCGTTTTATTTGACGGATATTATGCACTTAGACCCTGTGAAAATCGGTCTTTTAATTATGCCGTTCCCTGTAACGTTGGCGGTGGCATCGGCGGTGAGCGGAACCTTAAATGCCAAGTGGCCCGCGCGCGTACTTACGACGGCCGGGTTTGGGCTATTAGTGATTTCCACGTTGATGTTTGCGTTTATCGGCTCTTCACCCAGTATTAGCTACATTGTGCTAGCGCAGCTGATTATGGGCGCAGGAAGCGGCACGTTTCAAGTACCTAACAACAACACCGTTGTCAGCGCGGCCCCGCGCGGTAAACTAGGGGTAGTGGCTAGCGTAAATGCGCTATGCCGCAACGTGGGGATGATTTTAGGGATTGCGCTTTCCGTAGCGGTATTTGCCCTCGTACAGGGAGCGGCTACGGCCCGCGGATGTGACGCACAAAGCGCGTTTATTTACGGCTACCAAGCGGCGCTACTTTTAGGAACCCTCTGTTCCGTTGCAGGCGGTTGGCTATCGGCCGAAAGATAATAT
>CACXHA010000042.1 GCA_902767385.1 uncultured Elusimicrobium sp. | reverse complement strand
TCGGGGCGCACTTTGCGCAAAATAATTCCCATTTGTACCATGGCCACAAAATCGTGAAACGCGTATTTGGCTTTAACGTCGTGCTTTAGGGCCTTGATAAAAAACAAGTGGCCCGGCTCGCCCTTAAACTTCTGGTCCAGCCGTCCGCCGGGGCCGGTAGCTAAATACGTGTCAAACTGTTGCTTGTTAATGTTTTTAATGGTGGCAAGCACACTGGCTTGCGCACCGCCCTGGTCTAAACGGGTAATAAAATATAAAATCTTCGTCTTTTCCATTAGTGAATTGCTCCGGTAGTATCTAAAATGCGTGCCTCGGGGAAGTAGTATTTAATAATGCCCTGATAATCGCGCCCTTGTTTGGCTAATCCTTCGGCCGCACGTAAGCACAATCCTTCGCCCAGGCCACTGTCATAACCGCGCACCAGGATAGACAGGATGTCTTTTCCCTTGTAAAGCGGCACCAGGTCAAAGAAATTGGAACGCATCGTACCCGCGCTAAGTAGGAACAATACTTCCTGCGGGGTAGTAGCTTCGTAACTATCTTTGCTGCCTTCAAAACGCATAGCGAGCACGCGCCCGTTGGGAGACAGTTTCGTAGGTACCAACGCACGCAGTTTGCCGATATTTTTCTTATACGCTACGCGCTGCTGGATATCTTTGCCCTCATACAAATTAATCCATTTAACGGCGGACCATTGGGTCGGGTCCTGCGGGCGGGAAAATAAATCTGCCGGCGGATTAGAGAGCATATATTTGCTGACGTTAGCCGGGGAAAACACATAGTTTGGTTTTTCCTCGGTATTTAAAATGCTCTGCGCCCCCACCACGCCGCAGTTGGCATAGGCGCTGGCGGATTTGGTGAGGCGAATCGCCCCCGAATCTTTAGACGCATCTAAAAGCGTTTTGAAAATCAAATTGATTCCTTTAAACTGGAATTGCACGTCGTTATCGGTGATGTGATAAGGTTCGTCTTGGCGTTTGGCAACGCTGTCTAAAAGAGCTGCGCGCAACACCACCGCGAGCGACTTTAGTGCTTCTTCGTGCGTGATATTTTGCACTTGCGAAGCAAGCAGCGCGGGGATTAAATCCTCGGCGTAAACTTCGTTTATCAGCAAAAATCCGCCGTCGTCCGGAATAACCCACAAACTGCCTTTGAGTTCCTTATCACTTAAGTCCGCAGAGAAAATATTTTCGGTCAGTGCGTTTTTAACTAAAATGGTTTTTTTGGAATTATCCGTCGTGAGTTTAAACGGATAGGCGGCGGAAAACTCCACCTGTCCTTTAGAGTTTTTAAAATCTACGCCTTTGGTTTGCGGGTTATATTCAATAATTTTTTCAATGTACGAAGGCACTTTTAATACGTCGCCGCGTTTTTCATCGGTAATTTGAACGGTGCCCGAGGCCATCACCGTAATTTGCTGCAGTTCTTGCGGCAGTTGGTTGCGGTCGGCATACAGGGCCATTTTGACAACCTCGGACGGGGTGGAAGTCATCTCGTGCACAATGGGTTGTTCCAGGCGCAAGTAAAACAAATAATCAATACTCTTGTTGCCAAAATCTTGCGCGTATTTTTCAATTTTATCCGCCAATTCTTCGTTTTGCGGGTCTAAACTATACAAGGTGGCGTAATACTGCCAGGCACGCAATTTGTCTTTGTCTTTTTCGGAGAGTTTAGCAAACAAAGCGGCCGCGGCGTAGTTTTTCTCGTCGTGGGAAAGAGCTTGTTGCAAAAACACCGGGGCCATTTTTTTAGCGGCCTTGGTTTCCCAGGCAATCCGCCCCAACATGTAAGACACAAACGAAATGGTGTACGGGTTAGACACGTACAAGTATTGCAGTTGCTCGGCGGCTTTGTCTTTGTGTCCGCTAAAATAGAGCGCTAGCGCCGCCCCCAATTTGGCGGAAGAAACATACTCAAAATCGGCCGACAGATACAGCAAATGGTCAAACGTTTCGTGCGCTTTTTTGTATTTGCCCGCCGATAACAAAATCCACCCATGCGTCAGTTCCACAAACGGGTCTTCAGGCGATAATTTGGCGGCTTTTTCAATGTGCGAAAGGGCCTGCTTTACTTGCCCACGCTGCAAAGACAACACCGCTAACTCTAAATTGGCCGCCGCTGCCACGCGAGAATCGGCTGCGTTTTCAAACGTCTTAAAAGCAAAGTAACAATCGTCCGGCTCTTGGGGGCAGTTTTGGGCTACGTTTTTGATTTCGGGCGGCAAAGAATAATCCAGCACCGTTTTATGCAGGGTTACTTCGTTAAGTTTACTGTCCACCCGGTGCGCCGCGATAGAAGACTTAGAAACCGTTTGCACCGGTGCGGCGGCAACTTCCGGCGTAACGTCCGCCTCGGGCGCGGGCTCGGCTTGCGGGTCTATTTGTGCCCACACCGCCACACTGCTTAATAAGACGACAAAAAGGGTAAAATAACGCATATATTTATTATACCATAATATACCGGGGCAAAAAATACGTGATTCCCCGGGAGGTGCTCATAAATTGCTATAATATAATAAATGAAACCGGAAAACTTCCCCCCCAACCCGCTGGCCCTAGTTCCCTTAGGCGTATTTTTACTGGCCTATGTGGCCGTTTCGTTGGCGGCGGGCGATTTTTACAAAATGCCCATTACCGTAGCCTTTGTGCTGGCCAGCGTGGTAGCCGTAGCTATGAGCCGCGGCGGTAGTTTGCACCGGCGTATTGAACTGTTTTGCAAAGGTCCCGCCAACCCCAACATCATGCTGATGATTTTGATTTTCATTTTGGCCGGCGCGTTTGCACAAACGGCCAAGGCCATGGGCGCGGTGGACGCTACCGTCAATTTGACGCTGTCTATTTTGCCGGGCAACATTTTGGCCGCCGGTATCTTTTTGGCCGCGTGTTTGATTTCCGTTTCTGTAGGGACTTCGGTGGGAACAATTGTGGCATTGACCCCGGTAGCCGCCGGATTAAGCGCACAGACCGGACTATCCCTGGGACTAATGGCCGCCGTCGTAGTCAGCGGGGCCATGTTTGGCGACAATCTCTCTTTTATTTCCGACACTACCATCGTCGCCACCCGCACGCAAGGGTGCAAAATGGACGATAAATTCAAAACCAACTTTGCCATTGTGTTCCCGTTTGCGCTTATCACCATGCTGCTCTATATATTCGTGGGCAGCGGCTCGCACTCGGCCTTTGTGTTGGAAAGCGTATCCTGGATTAAAGTGCTCCCTTACGCCGCCGTATTAGTAGCTGCGGTCATGGGCGTGAACGTGATGTTAGTGCTACTAGGCGGAACGGTACTGTGCGGAATGATCGGCCTGTGCACCAAAAGTTTTACCGTATGGGGTTGGACCAACGCCATGGGCGCGGGCATTACCGGCATGTCGGAGCTCATCATTGTTACGCTCCTGGCAGGCGGTATGCTGGAGATGATCCGCTACAACGGCGGCTTGGCGTTTATCATTAAGCGTATGACGGCGCATATTACTTCCAAACGCGGCGCCGAAGCCGCTATCGCCGGGATTGTAAGCTTTGCCAATGTCTGCACCGCCAATAACACCATTGCCCTTATTATGGCGGGCCCGATTGCCAAAGAAATTGCGACCAAATTTAATATCGCCCCTAACCGCGCGGCAAGTCTTTTGGATATCAGCTCGTGCGTGGTGCAAGGCATTATTCCCTACGGAGCGCAGCTACTCATGGCGGCTAACTTGGCGGGGATTTCCCCGGTAGGGATTATGAAATATTTGTATTATCCGTACTTGTTGGCGTTGGGTGTGGTGCTGGCTATTGTATGCCGCTATCCCAAAAAGCACGCGCAAGGAATTTAAAAATTTCGTAACGGAAATTTCTTCCGCGAGTCTCGCATGCACACCTAGCAGTAGGTGTGCTCGGCCATAAATCTACAAACCCTGCTTTTGCAGGGTTTCTAAATTTGCGCCCGACGGGAGTCGAACCCATATTTCCAGCTTCGGAGGCTGACGCTCTATCCATTGAACTACGGGCGCGTAAATCTAT
>CACXHA010000041.1 GCA_902767385.1 uncultured Elusimicrobium sp. | reverse complement strand
TTAAATAGCTAAATAAAATAAGCAAAATAATAGTTGTGTTCATAAAATCATTATACTAAAAAATAGTCCTACGCTTAAACAGTTTCCAAATTTGAGCCCTTAGCCACCGATAGGACCACCTTGCGTACCTGCAACGCTGACGCGTTGTCTTGCAGACGTACGCTACGGGTCCACACACGGTGGCTAATCATCTCAAATTTGAAAACAGGGGCGTCACTTGTATTTGCTCCGCGAGCTCAGCCCATGCTTAGAACTGACACCCATAGGGCCTATGGACTTATAGGCCCAAGTGCCCTGTTTTTTTGAACTTTTATTATATATACTAACAGTATGAAAAAAATTTTACTGCTTGTTACTTGTCTTTTTGCCGCAGCAGTGGGGAACGCCGCCCCGGTGTATGCCGACGATTACGCTGCCCAAAAGCAACTTATTATGAACGGCAACGCCACCTGCCAGGCGTTTCGCATCCACCCCTATTGGTTTGCTACGGCGGCGCATTGTGTGGATATGTGCGTATTTGACAGAAAGTGTAATATTAAAATATTGCTGGTGGAAGGTAATGCGGAAGGCGAGGTTAATGTATCGGCACCGGTGGATAGACGGGATATGTTTGTTCCGCAAGAGTACCGCACGGTGGACGCAAAACAGCGTGTTTCCACGCATAAATTTTGGGACGTAGCCCTCATCCGCTTTGAGGATCCGCAGTACCAGTACGAATTTGCCGATGGCAGAAATGCTACGGCCGAAGAATTTGACGAAGCTTTAAAACAATTTCCGGAGTTGAAGGAGCAATGGAGAGGGGTTGTACGCCCCAAAATTCCGACACTCTACACATACGGAGGGGAGGAACTGATGCAACTGAAACAAAATTTGATTGTTCCGCGTTGGAATGAGGGGGGAGAACTGAAGGTGTATTCCAATCCGGAAACCGTGCTTTACTTTGGGGAAAAGAAATCCCTATGGGGGGCTGACGGATTTGGCGTGAGAGAAGGAAACTCTGGCGGAGCTGTGATGTTAGAGGATGGCGGCATTATCGGCATAGCTACGGCCAAAATGGATAACCAGCTACCTACCGAAGTGCGCGCCGCGTTCCCCAAGTTTGGGCGAGCGTATGAGTTTTTTATCTTCAATGGTTTTGCCCCTAAAACCACACTCAAGTTTATCGAGCAGACCATGTCCGGCTTTGGCGACCGCCCGCGCACTCAAAAATTAAAACGGGTAAAACCGATAACTCCGGCGGAACTGTAAAGGGATTTTATTTACCGCTCGCGCAAGCTAAAACTGCTTGCGTGAGTTTTTTTACGTCAAAGTTGGCGGGGCTGGCTAGGTGCAGGCGTTGCGCTTGCGTGTAGCGGTTAAACCAGGTGCGTTGGCGTTTGGCATATTGGCGGGTTTTGGTGCACACCTCTTCCACCGCTTGCGCGCGCGAAAGCGTACCGTTTAGGTAGCTAATGGCTTGCGGATACCCGAGCGTTTTTAAGGCAGGGATATCGGGCGTAAACCCTTGTTCCAAAAGGATGCGTGCTTCCTCTGCCATACCGTCAAAAATTTGCTCGGTGCGCGTTTCTATACGCGCGTTTAACAGGTCCTTATCCCAGTCCAAATACACCCAGTGCGATTTTGCCGGGTCCGGTAGTTCAAAAAACGCGCCGCTTTTTAGTTGGCTGGCCGGTTTACCCGTCAGCAAACACAGTTCCAATGCACGCATCGTGCGTTGTACGTTGCCCACAGGAATTTGCGCGGCAGACACTGGGTCCTTTTGGGCCAAAAGTTGGTGCAACCCCGCCTTGCCGTTTTTTTCCAGTAGCGTGGTTACTTCGGCGCGGCTGGCGGGCGTAGAGGGGGGTAAATCGTCCAGTCCTACAAAATAGCTATGCAAATACATGCCCGTTCCGCCGGCAAAAATAAGCGGCGTGTTTGAAAATTTGGCTTGAATTTCGCGCACGCGCGCACAAAAAGAGCCGACGTTAAAGGTGTCCGTCACGTCCACAAAATCAACCAGTAAGTAGGGGATACCCGCTACGCTGTAAAGTCCGTTTTGATAAGTTCCTTGCGGTTTAGCGGTGCCGATAGTAAGGTGCTGATACACCTGG